>JAWOBQ010000299.1:0-18409 GCA_046484255.1 Bacteroidales bacterium
TACAGAAAACGCATCTACATTGAGGGCAGTTACAGAACCTTCGCTTGCTCCTCCGTTTGGGTTGTTGTTTCCGATGTCTTCCCATTTGTCTGTTCCCGGAAGGGTGGAATTCCAATGGGCTATGCAGAGATTATGCGGGTTATTATTGATCTCACTTGTGCCGTCATCATTTTCATTATAATGCAATGTAATATCCGGCGTGGAATTCCCTGTTTCTCTGGATATTTCCCAATATTCCAGACTGCTGACCGATTCCATCTGATTATGGTTTGAGGGGTGAAAAGCATCGCGGTTTTTGGGGATATCATAGGTATAATGTACGGAAAATTCGTCGGCCGGATCTCCTGAGTTGTTATTGATACTTACCTGCCCGTAATGGTTTTTTTGGCCGTTGCGGTAGCCGGCCGGAAATGTAAAATTGTCGTTTCCGGTTTTTATAATGGTTCCGTTAATATAACTTTGAGTTCCATGCCCTACGGCGACAGCCCCTTTTTCAAACCGCAACTCATGGGTTCCGGGGCTAATAACAGTGTTGGATAGTTTTAGTGTATCCGTAATTGTTAGTGGTTCATCAAGAGCCGTCAGTTCTTCTGTGGCAACGGCTATGGTTTGATACGTGCCTTTAAGTGGGGGCCGGGTGTTAGCGGGATTGGCTACGAGCTGTATATTATCCAGGGCGAATTGATCCCGTGCGCCACTTCCACCGGCATCATCGGTAGTCCATTTCAGATAAAAATGTTCGGTATCTGATATATTGAGGCCTTGTATCAGGGCGATTCTCTGATTTTTTTCCCAGCTTGCTGTGGAGGTTTCCCCTTTTTCGCTTGTAAAGTTCAATGCGGGAAGGGCGGTATATGTTTGGTTATCCGTGGAATAGCTCAGATTTATAGAGCCGGATCTGTCCTGATCGTTGTATTGCCATACTTTGAAAGCAAGGGATAAGGAATTAATGGTGTTGCCGGTTTGATTGAGCACTTTCAGGGTTAACTGCCCGGGTGTAAAGTCATTATCGGTTTGTTGGAATCCGAGGGCGTTATTTCCGGGATCTACCTGGAATGCGTAGATTCCGCCGGTACTTTGGGCTCCGCTAGATTCTCCACGGGAAAAATCGCCCTGGCGTTTAAGCTCTCCAAAGCCTGACTTCCCATCACTCATACCGCTGATACTCCATGTCCGGCTGTCTAATTCGCCCGGAGCCGGTGCGAACGAAAATCCCCTTCCCCGGTATGTCTTATTGTTGACCCCTGTTACGGTATTGTTGAAGTCTATTGTATATAACTGGTCTTCATTTGTTATCTGCCAGCCTGCAGGTTCCGTGCATTCAAAAGTATATTCAATCTCATCAACCATGATCTGTTGGTTATTCCCGGGATTAGCTGCAATTCTTATTTTAAAATCCCCGCATAGCACAGTTTGAGCAGGATCAATATCATAGCTTAAGTGCATCCAGTTGCTGGAATCATTGAGCAGGGAGTTGTTTATGGTTGCGACACTGCTGTAACTGCTGCCTCCATCGGTGCTGTATTCCAGGGAATAATCGGGCTCAATGGCATCATCCCAGCGGCGCACTTTTAATCCAAAGCCATGAATCGTTCCGCTGCGGTTTAATTGGGCTGCCCATGATACGTTTTCAGCATCCTGTAACCGCCAGGAGTATTCACCCAATGCAGACGGAAAACCATCCTTGTCGGTTGTTCCATTCCGCATCGCATTGCCGCCCGTGCAAAAGATCCCCAAGTCTTCATAGGTGTGGTCAGTTGCATAGCTTGATAAATTACTACTCCCTTGCTTTTGAGATGCCCATCTCTCGTCATGATCAAAATCAATCACCACAGGTCGAATATGTACGTTACCTTCAAGCTTAACATCGTTTATACGAAAATCTCCTCCGCCTCCGGTAGTGCGTGAGCCATTATCCCAGCCCATAATCTTAATTTCTGTTTCTGTCAGCCCGCAGAACTCTTGAGTTGAAAAAATAGTGTCATAAACCGTTGTTATATCCTCAATGATCTCTACCGTATCCAGTACTATTGTATCTATCATGATCGTGAATGCTGACGGTCCATTAACGCTTGCACGGTATTCAAAACCAAAACGGGTAATATCAAAAATTTTTGTGATATCTGCGGTCAGGACAAAACTAAAATATTTCGCTGATTCGGGTGTTTTGGCATCCCAACCGCTGCAGCCCTGTGCGTAAGGAGTGCCGCTTCCTGTCCATGAGGAGCTGTTATGATTTCCGTAACTGATATTGCCGCCCGTTAAATGAAAATCGGATGCGGACAGCTTAGAAGCCACATCTGTAGCAGCCGGGCTATCCCCTGTAAAGGGATATTTTACCAGAGTATTTTGCCCTGAACTTTCCAGACTGAGCAAAAATAGCAATGTTAATAGAATAAGTGGTTTGAAGATTTGGGGAGAAGAGTTCTTGAGGGTTGTTTTTAATTTCCTAAACGGATTGAGAAGGCCATTTTCTTGTTTTTTTAGGTATAAATTTTTCATAGCATAAACATTTGATTGTTATCATGATGTTAATTGGCTATATAAAATTATACAAAAAAATCGGAAACTACCAAAATAAAAACTGCTTTTTTTTTAAACTTTTTGATGAGGGCGGTCTAAAAATACAAAATTTATTACCTCCGCTGAAAATCAGTTTTGCCTCATCCCTAAAGGCTGGCTGATTTTTAGCGACTTCACCCTTTAAGGTTCGGGGCAAAAAGCCGCTGCAAATCAAATTTGACCTTTTTAGGCCGGACTCTTTTTTAAAAGGTTTAATCGGATTTCCGGGCTGTTCCCGATACTGTGAAACCCCCATGCCGAAGCGTTCGACTGGCAATCGCCGGGTTCTTTATGGATTTTCTTTCCTGGCTGCTTTATATACATTGAATAATTTTTGGGCAGCCACATAGGCGGATATTTTTTTATTAGCGATCAGCTCTTCCATTTCCTGTTGCAATGCCTGTACTTTTTCATTTTGGTAGAAGTCGTTATTCAGGCGTTCATTGATATTGTCATACATTCTGAACTTTTCCTGTTGTTTTCTATTATGCTGAAAGTACCCATTTTTTTTGGTAAATTCCGTATATTTCAGGATCATTTTCCAGACTTCCGGGATTCCGTTTTCCGTTAATGCGGAGCATGTTTTTGTTTTGGGAGTCCATCCGGATTCTTTTTCGGGGAACAGGTGTAGAGCTTTTTCATAGTTAGCAGCAGCTTGTCTGGCCTGGTTTATATTATCGCCGTCGGCTTTATTGATCACGATGGCATCGCTCATTTCCATAATCCCGCGTTTGATCCCCTGCAGTTCATCTCCAGCACCGGCCAGCATCAGTAGCAAAAAGAAATCCACCATAGCATGTACCGAGGTTTCACTTTGCCCTACGCCAACAGTTTCAATAAACACATGATCAAAGCCGGCGGCTTCGCACAAAATGATTATTTCCCTGGTTTTCCGGGCTACGCCTCCCAGTGTACCTGCAGAAGGGGAGGGGCGGATAAAAGCATTATCGCTGCCTGAAAGCGTTTCCATACGTGTTTTATCTCCGAGAATGCTGCCTTTGCTGCGCTGGCTGGAAGGGTCTATCGCCAGGACAGCAAGCTTGTGTCCTTTTTCAGTTAATTGAACCCCTAAAGCTTCAATAAAAGAACTCTTTCCTACACCGGGAACGCCGGTAATGCCTATGCGAATTGAATTGCCCGAATATGGAAGGCATTTTTCAATGATAGTTTGCGCCGCTTCATAATCCTCTGCGCGGTTACTTTCCACCAGGGTGATAGCTTTGCTTAAAAGCATACGATCTCCCGACAGAATCCCGCTCACATAATCATCCACCGGAAGATGCTTCCTCCCATGTTTTTTCAGTTTATCAAGCAAATGCTCATTCAGGGATGAGGGTTGGTCTATCCCTTTATTTACATGCAATGCCGAGGAATTTTCTTTTTTTTCCATGCCTGGTTAGAGTTTGAATATTTCTTTCATCGAATCCTTTATGTTCTTTTTAACCGGAGCTTCTACTGTGCGATCCATCTCGTTAACTAAGCACTTAAAGAAAGCTAAGCGAGGAACAGGGTTTAAATTTTGAGCCGCTGCCTATTTTATCCGATGCGATATCCATGACTAAAATCTTATGGCCCTGAACATTACGAAAGTAAAGGGCGAGTGGAAAAAGAAGTGGTAATAATATCTTCTCTATCATGGTTTTGTAAATAAAATACGTTAAAAGATCATCATTACTAAAATAACTTCCAAATAAAACAAATGTTTTATTATTAGCGTTTAAATTCAAAACTTTTTATGCACGTTCTTGTTTTATTATGTTAACATTATTGAGTCCAGTCTAAAAAGGTCACATTTGATTTTCAGCGGCTTTTTGCCCCAAACCCTAAAGGGTGAAGCCGTTGAAAATCAGCCACCCTTTAGGGATGGGGTAAAGCTGATCTTTAGCGGCTGTGATAAATTTAGTGTTTTTAGACCGGACTCATTATTGTATCCGGGGAAGGTATTTAATTGCTTTGAGATTACGTTTTTTCGGGAATTTATAATATTTTCGCCATTTGTTTGATCGTTTTGTAAAGCTCAGGTTTTGGGGTTTCATGCCCGGGCTTGCGAAGAAAACTCTGGTAATTTCAGGGTGTATGTTTTATAATTTAAATATTAGACTTTTATACTGATAAAGGGAAAGACAGAGAACAGACAAAATAAGTACTGTAAAAATTTTAGTTCAATGGGTTATTTTTTTAAAGAAGCCGGCCTGGTTTTGTACTTTATAATTTTATTTTTTATACCGGGATTATTTGCTCAACAGGAAACACGGGATGTCACTATTGAGGAAGCAGGTCCTCAGGGAGCGGTTCTTGATTTCTCTCTTTCCGGCTATGATTTTGTTGTTCAAAGTGCTGATCAGCAAGATTTTTTCCGTATTCAGGCTAAAGGGTATTATCCTTTAATGAAGGCCGGGTATCCTGAGCTTCCTATATTGCGGCAGCTTATATCAGTTCCTGCCGGGGCCAATATTGAGGTGGATATTAAGCAAGCGGAATATGAGCGTATCGATTTAACAGATCATGAGATAGCTGCCAAAATGTTTCCGTATCAGCCTTCACACTTAAAGACGGAGGCTCCGCCGGATTTTGTTATCAATGACGAAGTTTATCAGAAGGATACATTATTTGGGGTTGAGACGGCCGAAGTGGAGTATCTTGGGATATCCCGTGATGTTGCTATAGCCCGGCTGCAGATCTCACCCTTTGCGTATAATCCGCAAAAGAATGAGTTGCAGGTATTAACATCCGCAACCATTGAAATCCGATATAGTGATATAGATAAGAACTTGAATTCGGATCTTGATAACAAGGGGTTTACCGCGCATTTTAATCCACTGCAGGGCGGTATATTAAATGGGACTGCTCGTTTCCGGGATTCTATTTCCAGTGTGCCGGCCAAGTATGTGATCGTTTCAGATACAATGTTTCGAAGTAGTTTACAGCCATTGGTTCAGTGGAAGACACAAAAAGGTTTTGAGGTAGTGGAGGCTTATATTTCAGATGCATTAGTAGGCAATACGCCTGCCTCTATCCGTGCATATTTACAGGGCTTGTATCAAAATGCTACGCCTTCCGATCCGGCTCCGGTTTATGTATTGATTGTAGGGGATGTAAATGAGTTGCCTACTTTTATGGGCCAGGCCGGTTCGCACCCTACAGATATGTATTATGCCGAATATACCGGGGATACTATACCCGATGCTTTTTTCGGGCGTTTTTCCGCTACCGATACCTCCGGGCTTAATGCTCAGATCCGGAAGACCATTTCCTATGAAAAATATTTAATGCCACAGCCGTCTTATCTGAATAATGCAGTTTTGATTGCCGGGGCGGATGCCAACTATGCGCCTACGCATGGGAATGGGCAGGTCAATTATATTGCCGGGGAGTATATTCATGCACTCTCGGGCTTTAACACGCACAAATATTTATATCCCGCTTCTTCCTCCCAGCAAACCCAGATCATACAGAACCTGAGTGATGGGTTTTCAATAGCGAATTATACGGCTCATGGGCTCCCTATCGGCTGGGTTGATCCTGAATTGCATATAAGTGACCTGCAAAACGTTCAAAATACAGGGCGTTATGGGCTGATGATCGCAAATGCCTGTTATACCAATCAGTTTACGGAACCTCTTAGTTTCGGAGAAGCCGTAATGCGGCTGGAAGACAGAGGCGCTATCGGCTATATAGGGGGATCCAATGGGACACATTGGGATGAGGACTTCTACTGGGCTGTAGGTGTAACTTCACTGATAACCAGCTATCCTGATTATCATTTAACGGGGGAAGCTGCGTTTGATCTGTTGTTTCACACTCGTGGCCAGCCCTTTAGCCGCTGGTATACTACGCAGGGCCAGATTGTTTTTGCCGGTAACCTCTCCATACAGGAGTCGGGCTCTTCTAAAAGTCCTTATTACTGGGAAATTTATAATCTAATGGGAGACCCTTCGCTGATGCCTTATCTTGGAAAACCTGACCCGCCATCAGCCGGTTATAATGCTATTTTTCCCGTCGGGGCCACCCAGATGCAGATATTAACCGACCCTTATGCAAGCGTGGCTTTGTCCCGGAATGATTCCTTAGTGGCTGTTGACAGGGCCGATTCATCCGGAGAAGCCTTGCTGGATTTCCAACCCTTAAAGGATCCCGGTTTTATGAAGCTGGTGATCACTTCACAAAATCATCAGCCGTATATCGATAGCATTGAAGTGATTGACCCATCCGGCCCATATATTATTCATCATGATCTTACCATCAATGATAGCCTGGGGAATAATAACGGAAAAGCAGATTATGCCGAAAAAATTCATCTTAACCAGGCCCTTCGGAATTATACGGGGCAGGCAGCTTCGAATGTGGAAATTAAACTTTCCAGCCCGGATACGAATATTACTATCCTGGATAGCATACAACCAATTGGAAATATCCCTGGTGATACTGTAGTAACTGTCAATAATGCTTTTGTTATTCAGGTGGAGGATTCTATACCGGATAAGCATAAGGTGGAATTTGAATTGAGTGTTGCTGATGATCAGGGAGGTAGCTGGAAATCAACATATTTTATACGGCTGCATGTGCCGCGGCTTGATATAGAGTCTGCTGTGTTAACAGAATTGCAAGGCAACGGCAACGGGATACCTGAAACCGGAGAAACAGCGCGGCTGACAGCAAATTTATTAAACCGGGGGGCTGCAGAGGCAAAAAATGTTTCTACCCAGCTTGTTTCCAACTCCCCCTTGATCACTGTGCTGGGAAGTAATACGAAAAGCCATGGAAATGTTCCTGAAGATGATAGAATAGAGATTCAGTATGAGCTGGATATTGATGATAATGCCTGGCTGGGGACATTGTATACCCTGATAATTAGCGCAGAAGCCGGAGTATATAAAGCGGACAGCGATTTCAATTTTATGGTAGGCCAGGCTATGGAAGATTTTGAAAAGGGTGATTTTAGCCGGTTTGAATGGGAGCATAACAGTAGCAATGATTGGTTTATTACAGGGCAGAATACACTGGCCGGTTCTTATAGCGCTAAATCAGCAGAAAACCTCGGAAATAACGTGGAGTCTTCTTTATCAATATCCATGAATGTGGTCAAAGAAGATACCCTTTCCTTTTTCTACAAGGTTTCGTCGGAGGAGGATTTCGACAATCTGGAATTTTATATGGATAATAAGTTGTTAGGCCAGTGGTCCGGAGATTATCAAAAATGGGAGAAAGCCTCTTTCAGAATACCTTCGGGTAAGCATACCTTTACATGGACGTATGTTAAGGATTACAGCCTGGCCAAATATGAGGATTGTGCCTGGATAGATAATATTATATTTCCCCCAAATGATATGTTTGCAGATATTCAGCAAGAAGGGCGGCAAAAGCAATTGCGGATATTTCCCAATCCGGCAGCCGCCAATTTGTATATTGAAGCGGAAGCCGGGATCGAGATGATCAGTCTCCTGGATAATTCAGGACGCAGAATTTTGCTTGAGCAACCGAATACTGCCTTTAATAGCCGACTGAATACTGAAAACCTTAGTGAAGGGCTGTATATATTACGTGTATTTATGCAAGATGGTTCGGTAATAAATAAGAAAGTAATCATAAAATAACTGATCATTTGTATGAGATCCTTATTGATAACAGCCTTGAGCCTTTGGTTTAGTTCAATGCTTTCAGCAGACCATGCAGCAGAGAATTTTGAGTTGATTAGCTACCGTGAAAAGGAAATGACGATCAAAGTGAGTATAAAGGATTTTAAGTTGCAGGCTGTGAAAAAGGATGGTGAGCGTATCGGTTTTCTTCCTGTAATTGAAAAAGGTGCCTATAAATTGAATAAGGGGTATCCGGATTTGCAGCATTTAACCACATCATTAATTCGTGAAGGGCAGAATGCGGAGCTTACGGTTTTAAACAAAAAGTATAAAACCTTTTCGGATATTGATATATTACCTTCCCGGGGGAATATTTACCGAAACCAGGACCCGGATTCAATACCATATTGGCGTGGCAGGGTATATAAGGAAGATGGTTTTTTCCCCTCCGTTATTGCCGGCACCGGAAAACCGTATCATTTCCGGGATTTTTCAGGCGTACCGCTTCAAATAACGCCCATGCAATATAATCCGGTTAGCAAAGAGCTTCGGCTATATACGGAACTTATTATTAAAGTAACATTTTCGGGGCCGGGGCAAGTGAACGAAGAGGTGAGCCGTGAATTTATACCTGTTTATCAAAGGCATTTTTTGAATTTTCAATCCACCCGGTATTCGCCTTTAGGGGAAAAAGGGGAAATGCTGGTTTTTACCCATCCCAATTTTGATCAGGAGATCAGGCCTTTTGTGGATTGGAAAACAAAGACGGGCATTGCTGTTGAGCAGGTACGCATTGATACATTAGGTTCCGGCACAGCTCAGGATATACAGAGTTATATATCGCAATATTATCAAAACCATAATCTCGTTTACGTGTTGCTGGTTGGCGATGCACAGTTTGTCCCTACGAATAACCTCTCTTCCGGCGATTCCGATAATGCATATGGTTATTTGGCAGGGAATGATTCTTATCCGGAACTTTTTGTGGGTCGTTTTTCAGCAGAGGATAACACGGATGTGCAAACCATGGTGCAGCGAACCCTTATGTATGAAAGTGGCCCTGTCAATGCAGGGAGCTGGATAAATAAGTCATTGGGCCTGGCTTCCAAAGAGGGGCCGGGGGATAACAATGAAATGGATTATGAACATGTACGGGGGATGCATAATCAATTGCAGGGGTATACGTATACGCATTTACTGGAAATGTATGAAGGTTCACAAGGGGGCAATGATGCGCCGGGGGATCCGGTGTCTTCAATGGTATCCCAGGGATTAAACCAGGGCATCGGGAACGTCTTGTATACAGGGCATGGGAGCTCTTCTTCCTGGATTACCTCAGGGTTCTCAAGTTCAGATGTGGATCAGTTGACAAATACCACAGCCTGGCCGTTTATTCTCGCTGTTGCATGTGTTAATGGAGACTTTGCGGGCAATACATGTTTTGCTGAACATTGGTTGCGCGCAGAACATAATGGTACTCCCACCGGCGCAATAGCTGCTTTTATGTCGACAATAAATCAAAGCTGGAACCCCCCTATGCGCGCTCAGGATGAAATGGTGGATATTCTTGTGGAAAGTTCGCCGAATAATATAAAACGCACTTTTGGAGGATTGTCTGTCAATGGTTGCATGGCTATGAATGATGCATATGGAAGCCAGGGTGATGAGATCACAGATACATGGGTGATCTTTGGAGACCCTTCTGTGATGATACGTACAGATACTTCAAGAACGCTTTCTCCTGCCTTTACACAAGTGATATTTCCGGGAGATACTGCCCTAACGGTTAGCAGCTCGGAAGAAGATGCACGCGTAGCCTTATCCCGTGACGGTGAGCTGTTGGATGTACAATATGTGCAGAACGGTATGGCAACCCTTAATTTTTCCGCCTTTACCGGCCCGGATACGTTAACATTAGCCATGGCCGCATATAACCACGATATTTTCATGGATACCATTTTTGTTTCTCCTGCGGATAACCCTTATGTGATTTTAAATGATGTAAATATCAAAGATGGACAAGGCAATATTGTGCAAGGCATTGAACAGGGTGAAGCGGGATTACTGGATGTGACCCTGGAGAATGTTGGATTACAGGATGCTCATGGAATAGGCGCTGTGCTTTCCGCTGTGGATACCAATGTGATCATCTTAAATGATTCGGCAGCCTGGGGGCAGATCTTGTCCAAAGATTCGGTAACACAGCAAAACGCTTATGAAATTCAGGTAAAGCCGGGAGCAACGAACGGGCATCGTATAGATTTAATGGTGAAGACAATCGATAATACCGGTGAAAGCTGGAAATCATCTTTCCCGGTGCCTGTCCATGCCCCGCAGCCGGAAGCAATAAGCCTGGAAGTAGATAATGATAGCGCCGTTCATGCACCCGGACGCTTAGTTGCAGGAGAAAAAGCATCAATAATTACTCGTGTTATAAACAAAGGAAAGGCTGAATATTCTTATGCCTGGTGTACTTTGCTTTCTTCCAGTACATATGTTGATGTTATTGAACCGTTTGAAACCATTCAGCATCTTGCCCCCGGGCATTATGTGGATATCGCTTTTAAAGTGCGTGTAAGCCCGGATATCCCTGACGGAACTACAGTGCGCTTCGATTTGGATGTAGACGGGGGAGACTATTCTACCGTTAATTCTTTTTATGAATGTATTGGAAACCTGGACGAAGACTTTCATACAAAAGATTTTACGCAGTTTCCATGGAATCTCGTAGGAGCAAATGCCTGGGAGATTGATACTGCAGAATTTCATTCCGGCGATGCATCCGCTGTTTCGGGGCTGAATTACGGGCAACATAATGCAAGCTCGATTTTGTTTATTTCTGTTGATGTACTGAAAGATGACAGCATTTCTTTTTACCGGAAAACATCTTCGGAAGCAGATTACGATTATATGAATTTTTTTATTAATAATGATCTGCAGGCCCGGTGGTCTGGATTTAAAGACTGGGAGCGTTTCTCGTATCCGGTTTCTGCAGGAAGCAATGTGTTCAAATGGACTTATGAGAAAGATTCATATGGAAATAGTGGTGCCGATAAGGCCTGGCTGGATGACATTAGCTTTCCCTTTATATCTATGCCAGCCTCAGTGGAGGAGAATATCCATGTTTCTTCCGCCAGGGTTTACCCTAATCCGGCCGGAGAAACACAAACCCTTGAATTTGTGCTGGGGAAGGGTTCAGGCGTTTGCGTTGAGATATTGGATATCACCGGCCGATATATACGGACTGTTATCGATAAAGAGATGACAAAGGGAAGGCACAAGCTGGAATATTCGCTTTCTTCCCTAAGCCCCGGGATGTATTTTGTTCGCCTGAGCCTTTCCGGGAACGAGCATATGTTTAAGATTATGCATAGGTAGGCAGGTATGTCTTTCGACGCCTTGCATCTGACCTAAACGTAATGCATGAATAATACAGCTTAGAAAGCTTACGATTACAATATGGGGGGATTATTCTGCAAGTTTAAATTTGATGGGTAAGTTGAATTTTACCGGCACAGCTTTTCCGCGTTGTTTGCCGGGTTTCCACCGGGGCATATTCCGGAGCAGGCGTAATGCTTCTTCAGAACATCCACCACCTACTCCACGGTTGATAGTTGCATTTCTGATCGATCCGTCTTTGTCGACGATGAAAGAAAGATGAACAGTACCTTCAATACCAAGTCTTCGGGCTTGTTCCGGATATTCAATGTTTTCGCGCAGGAATTTTTTCAGGGCTGATGGCCCTCCCTTAAATTCAGGCTCCTCCTGAACTACAATGAACAACTTTTCTTTAACCGGCTTATCCGGGACATGTGGTGGACTAAAGTCATCAATAACCGTATTCTGATCTGCACTTACATCAAACTTCAGTTCATTAGTCACCTCTACTTTGTCGTTTACTATATCAAGCTCAAAAGATTGGGTGTTGTTTTTTGGAGGGGGAGGGGGTTTTTGATGCGTGTTGGGAATAAGAATGTCCTCTTCAGGCTTGTATCTGCTGGCTTGTTCAAACGCATTGTCAATGGTTGCAGGTTTTTTCCATTCGAAAGCTAATAAAACAGAGGCTAATGCAATAATAAGGCCGATTTCAAGAAAAAAAGGGCGCTTATTTTCCAGGTTGGCATGGGGCGATTTCTTTGTTTTCATGGGGTCAGGGATTTAGAGGTTTATAAATAGGGTGACTTACATATTCCTTGAAAACGGCATGTTTGAAAAAGCAGTATATTGAGTAATGGCAACGGTTATTAAATCTGGAACAAACATTGGGCCAAAAAAAACTCCGGAGAGTTTCCGGAGTTTTGTCAATGATATTTTAGAAAGAAAAATATTGCAGGTTATCCTGAAAGTTTAAAACGGATGGGCAGGTTAAACTGTACTCTTACTTTTCTTCCCCGTTGTTTTCCCGGCTCCCATTTGGGCATATTCCGCACAACGCGCAGGGCTTCTTCATTACAGCCACCCCCGATACCCCGCAGGATACGAACGTTTGTAACACTTCCATCCGGTTCAACGACAAAGGTAACATGGACAGTACCTTCTATCCCTGCTTCGCGGGCCATGCTGGGATATTCGATATTTTCCCTCAGGTATTCCAGGCGGGCTTTATCGCCTCCGGGAAACTCCGGGTTTTCTTCTACTACCGTAAATATTTCCTGTTCTTCTACTGACGGTTCACTAACTTCAACCGGTTCATAATCTTCAATAGCAGTTTGATCATCGGCTTCAGCATCAATATCTAAATCCGCATCGACATCCACTTCGTCGTCTACAATGTCCAATTCCTGGGATTGAGGTTGTTCTTCTTTTGGTGGCGGAGGTTCTTCCCGTTTTGTAGGTACAATAACGTCATCTTCTGCTTCATATTCAACCGCAGAATCAAACATTTTATCATTTTTTTCATATTGCTTCCATTCAAAACCCAGAAATATAAGTCCAAGCGCAATAATAAGCCCAATCTCAATAAAAAAGGGGCGCTTGTTTTCCAAATCTGCTTTTGGTGTTTTCCGTGTGTCCATGATTAAAAAATATTTTCAGGTTACAAAGATAATTATTCTCTTATTTTATTCAACTCAATATCAATTATACATGATGTTTGATTTTTTGAAATACCGGCCAGGCTAAAAAACTTCCCGTGGCATTAGCAATAAAATCATAGATATCGGCATGTCTGTTTATATTTAAGAACGCTTGCCATAGCTCTAAAAAAGTTCCAAATACTATGCCAAAAATCACACCTGCAATTGTATAGTGTAAACGAAGAAAAGTGTACTTATATTGTAAGTAAAATCCCCGCATCAGCAAAAAAGAAAAAACAAAAAACAAACCGGCATGGGCCAATTTATCAAATATCATGATATGCCAGGAGGGTGTTATTTTTTGGATATACGCTCCCGGCAGCGAAAGCAATATAAAAACTATCCCGCCCCAGACCAGGGCGGGCCGTAATGGTTTGAGCATAATAACGGATTTTCCGGAGGGTTTTTCAATCGATTAAAGAATTTTTATGTGTTTGTGGCCCTGTTCGTTGGAATATCTTAGAGAATATACAGGCACGTATAATTTAAGGCCCAAAAGCAGGGTATAAAAATTACAAAAAAGCATGCTTGCGCACAAATAAGCATGCAAATGCTTCTTTCCAAAAAACAGGGAGGTCAGTAACTACATTTATTAAAAACTCCGCTCAGGAAATATGAGCTTCATATTGCTCTGGTGTCATCAGTTCTTGCAATTGATCCATATCAGTTATTTGTATCTTGATAATCCAGCCCTGTTCATATGGATCCTCGTTAATGGTTTCCGGGTTTTCTTCCAGTTCTTCATTAAATTCCAACACTTTACCACTTATCGGCATAAACATGTCAGCAACCGTTTTTACGGCTTCTATAGTTCCGAAAGCCGCGCCTTTTTCAAGAGTTTCTAATTCCGATTCACACTCTATGTATACTATATCCCCAAGCTCTTTTTGCGCATGCTCTGTTATGCCGATATATGCCTGGTCGTTTTCAACTTTAATCCATTCGTGGTCTTTGGTGTACTTTAAATTTTCCGGAATGTTCATGGTTTTTTTATTTTGAAAATTTGGAGGGTCAAAAATACATTAATTTTTTTCCCAAAACAAGTAATTTTATAAAGAACTTATATTCTATTGGTTAAAAGATTGCATTATTTTGTTAACAATCGTTATATCAGGGGTTAAATTTATTTATTTGGAAGGTGTATTTTCCAGAAGTTTAAATCCCGAGCCATGTATATTGATGAGTTCAATTTGCGGATCATGTTTCAGGTACTTTCTGATCTTGGTGATATAGACATCCATGCTTCTTGCGTTAAAATAGTTGGCATCCCTCCATATTTCGCGCAGGGCTTTTTCCCGATCCAGAATTTGGTTTTTATGTTCAGCAAGCAGTACTAATAATTCGTTTTCCTTTGAAGTTAGCTTTTGTACATTTTTCCCGGCCGTAAGTGTATGCCGTGTTGAATCGAAAGTAAACCGCCCGATATGGTATATGCCGCTCATGTTTTTTGGTTTTGTGCTTCGCTTCATGATGGCTTTTATCCGGGCCAGTAATTCATCCATATTGAATGGCTTGGTCAGGTAATCATCTGCCCCGCTTTCAAATCCCTTGATAATATCATCATGCATAGATTTGGCTGTCAGAAAAATTATGGGGATGGAGGTATCCTGTTTTCGAATTTCCCGGGCGAGTGTAAAACCGTCTTTCACCGGCATCATGATATCAATGATGCATAAATCAAACGAATGTTGCAGATATCCCTGAAAAGCTTTTTGTCCGTTCTTGTATAAACTGGTGACATACCCTTTGGCTTCAAGATAGTCTTTTAAGATCATGCTTAAATTCTGGTCGTCTTCGGCCAGTAAAACTCTTGTTTCTTTGTTGCTCATGATATTTCATTTGGTTGAAAGGGAATAATTATGGTAAAGGTAGAGCCCTTATTTAATTCGCTCTGGATATGAATACTGCCGTTATGTTTATCTAAAATTGCTTTTACATAGCTTAATCCAAGGCCAAAACCTTTGACATCATGGATGTTGCCCGTGGGAATCCTGTAAAGCTTTTCAAAGATCTTTTTCTGATGAGCTTTGCTGATCCCTATTCCGTTATCTCGAACTTCAAGTTTAAATCCGTTTTGGGTATTTTTACTCCGTATAGTAATATGAGGGGTGTTGATACTATACTTGTTGGCATTGTCCAGTAAGTTGAAAACTACATTGGTCATATGAAACTTATCTGCCCGTACAAGGGGATTATGAGCATTCAACTCGGTTTTAAGAACGCCATCTTTTTGTTCGACTTGCATTCTGATCTTTTTTATCGCATTATAGATTACATCATGCATGTTAATGACCTCCAGCTTTAATTCCATGCTTCCTTTATCAATAATAGCGGTTTGCAGTATTTTTTCCGCCATGCTCCCCAGCCTTGTGTTTTCCTCGTCAATAACATTAATATAACGCTTGTATATGGCTTCGTTTTTGGGTATTTCTTCATCACCTAAGGTTTGGCATGCCAGGGAAATAGTAGAAATTGGCGTTTTAAACTCATGGGTCATATTATTAATGAAGTCGTTCTTCATTTCTGAGAGTTTTTTCTGCCGGAATATGGTGATAATGGTATAATAAAAAGAACCTATAAGCAATACAATTAAAATGGCCGACAAAATAAGCATCAGGCTCATTTGCGAAAGGATATATTTATGCTTTTTCGGAAAATGGATGTTCAGATAAACCGGCTCTCTAAAGATATCGTTGGGGAACAAATCATATGAAAACGAAGTGTTTTTTAGTTTTTGTTTATAACCCTCCTGGTTTGTATAGATGAATTGCACACTGCGTTTTTCTCCGGCCATTGATTTTATGATCCCATATACATAAGGCGTTTCTATTCCTTGCGCTTTAAATTTGCGATTGATCAAACTGTCGATAAACTCAGGCTCCAGCCTTTTTTTCAGGGGTGCGGGATGATCCAGGCCCATAAGATCTAAAAAAAGAGTTCGCAATATGCCGGAACGGTTAAGTAATTTTTGGAGGGCTTCATGTTGTTGATAACTATTATTCCTAAAGCTGTGGCTGCTTAACGATCTCTCCTCTTTTACAGAGCCTTGTGTGGATAAATCAGCAGTGTCCCTGTAATGGATGATTAATTTATTTGCTGAATATATGGTATCAATGAGCTGATCTATGGTTTCTGTTGAACTGAAGTGATGTTTTAGCCGGGTTTTGATTTGCTTTTGCTCTGTTTCTTCTATAACAGATTGTATCGCATCATCAACAGAATCTTCGAAACTGGCATTGCGAACTTCCAGCGTTTTTCGCACCCACTGTACCTGAAGAACGATAAGCCCCATCATGGCAAATGCAGCAATTACGATAATGATTATGATGCGGTTCTTATTCATGGCAACAAAATTAGAATATCCAAAAGCTCTACCAATTCTTTTAACTTATTTTAACGTTTATTATCCGTATTTATCATCCAATAGCATGTAAGAGTCCGGTCTAAAAAAGTTATATTTGATTTTTAGCGGCTTTTTGCCCCGATCCCTAAAGGGTGGCCGCTGAAAATCAGCCACCCTTTAGGGATGGGGTAAAGCTGATCTTTAGCGGCTGTGATAAATTTAGTGTTTTTAGACCAGACTCATGTAACTATTCTGTAATGAACACGTCATACATTTGCAGCAAATATACATAACAAAGTGGAAGGTTTTATGTACACCGCTGCAGGGCAATTGAGAAAAGCGGAAGTAAATATTATGTAAAAGTACAAATACCTCAGCATTCAGATACGTAATTCGTATTTTATGTTGTTTTTATGTGTTTTAAAATGAGTAAAAAAAGGCAGCTTTTGGCTGCCTTTTTTTAGCTGAATTTTATTTTGTGGAACCTGCAAAAAGTTATATCTTCACCCTTTTAAAATAATAAATATCCTGAGTTATGCAAATTAATGTGAGTCAGATTTTAAACTATGTTTCCATCGAAGAGTTAGGTGTTTATCAGGAGTCTTTACAGCAGCATCAACAGACGTTACAAGAGAAAAAAAGCTCGGGGAACGAACTTTTAGGCTGGCTGGACCTTCCGGCAGAGGTTTCGGAGCAGGAGCAGGAAGCTATAAACGATGATGTAAGACGGATCGTTCCGCTGGCAGATGTCTTTGTCGTTGTAGGTATTGGAGGTTCTTATCTGGGGGCAAGAGCGGTGATCCATGCTCTTCAGCACAGTTTTGAAACCATGATGCCCCATAGAAAGCCGTATATTTTATATGCCGGAAACAACCTTTCCGGGGATTATCTGCATGATCTGATGGAGCTCCTTGATCATAAGGATTATGCTTTAACAGTGATCTCCAAATCCGGAACGACAACGGAACCGGCTATAGCTTTCCGGCTTTTGCGGGATCATCTGGAGCAAAAGTATGGTAAAACGGTTGCCCGTAAGCGTATCATCACGATCACCGATAAAAAAAAGGGAGCTTTGCGGGAATTAACCCAACAGCAGGGCTATAGCTCATACGTCGTTCCGGATAACGTGGGAGGAAGATATTCCGTACTTACTGCTGTAGGGCTGCTCCCTGTAGCTATGGCCGGCCTGGACATTGATGCTTTGTTGCGGGGAGCAGAGGATATGCGAAAACAACTACTCACCCATCAAACCCTGGAAGAAAATCCCGCTTTTCTTTATGCAGCCGCCAGAAATGCCTTGTATCAAAAAAATAAAACTACTGAGATAATGGTGTATTATGAGCCTGCATTACAGTATTTTGCAGAGTGGTGGAAGCAGCTTTTCGGAGAAAGTGAGGGAAAAGATCAAAAAGGAATCTTTCCGGCTTCGGTTTCTTTTACAACAGATTTACACTCCCTGGGGCAATATATTCAGGACGGTAAGCGGAACCTTTTTGAAACCGTCCTACATGTTGAAAACCCACACCAAAATATTGTAGTCCCTGCTGATAAAAAAAACCTGGATAAACTGAATTATGTGGCCGGAGAATCCCTGCACAATATTAATCATCAGGCTGAAACAGGAACTATTATGGCCCATGTGGATGGTGAAGTGCCTGTGATTCAGATAAGTATCCCGGAAATTAATGAGTATCACCTGGGGGAATTAATTTATTTTTATCAGTATGCATGTGCATTAAGCGGCTATTTATTAGGTGTGAATCCTTTTAACCAACCCGGTGTGGAGGCGTATAAAAACAATATGTTTGCATTGTTGGGAAAACCCGGTTTTGAAGAAGAAACGGAAAAAATTC
>JAWOBQ010000048.1:0-11197 GCA_046484255.1 Bacteroidales bacterium
TTCATGAATTTAACAGGGCAAGCGTGAAACGCGACGGCAGGAGCTGTTTCACCGGGGTTCGGTGCCTGCCCCCCTGTTAAATGTTCATTCATTGGTATTCATGAATTTAACAGGACAGGCGTGAAACGCGACGGCAGGAGCTGTTTCACCGGGGTTCTGTGTTTGCTTCGTTCGCTCAGTTCGCCCCTCGCATTTAATCATCTTCCTGTGTGCCGAACGCCTCGGCATGGGTGTTTCATATGTTCAAAATTTTAATTAAATCGGTCATATTTATCCCGTCCTTTCGGGATGGAACCTCTCTACTTTGAACATCGTCCTGTGTGTTAAAAGCTTGAGCATGGAGGTTTCATATGTTTAAATTTTAACAAAATGCTTATTTTTAAATCTTTATGTTTTTTTGCTTTTGATCTGTGCAAAAGCTTTTTTAGGCTTTTTTGTTGAATCGTTGATCCGTTGAATCGTTGATCCGTTGAATCGTTTACCGGTGTTATTTGAATTCGCTTTGTCCACTTCGTCTCTTCGTCTCTTCGTTCTCTTAAGTCGCCCTTTCGCTTCATCGCTTCATCGCATTAACGCATCATCGCATCATTTCCCTGCCCGCACCCCTCAGTCCCCTAAAGGGGATGCCTGCCCGCAGGGCCAGGCGGTAGCCGGTCCTTCCCAATTGGCCAGATCGCCCAGTTCACATCATCACTTTAATCCCCGGGGTTTCCACCCCTTCGCTAACGCTCAGGGATTGGTAACCCTTGCGTAATGGTGAATTGCAAAGCCGGCAAAGCGAGGAAGCGAGATTGCAAATCTCGCTTAGCGCTTTTCGTTGCTTTGTCGCTTAGCGCTTTTCGTTGCTTTGTCGCTTAGCGCTTTTTGTTGCTTTGTCGCTTAGCGCTTTTTGTTGCTTTCCGGGATTCTGGAATAAAAAAGTTAAGCCTGTGGTATCAGGTAGTATACACAGAATTAAAGAGCACATAATCGGTGGTGAGATCTGAGCCCCATCCTATGGCTTTTGCTCTTCCGTTGTGCAGGTCAAGGATAACTTTCAAGTCGGGTTCGCGGAGCAGTTTTTTCATAGCATTGCGGTTTATTTCCGTTGGCACGCCTTTATCCAGCACTTTCACCTGTTTTTGAGCGCTTCCGATATAGAGGTCGGCTTTGGAGTAATCGAACTTCACCCCGGCATTTCCTGCAGCAGAAATTATTCGTCCCCAGTTAGGGTCTCTGCCATACATAGCGGTTTTTACCAGGGTAGAGTCAGAGATGGCGCGCACCATACGTTTAGCTACAGCCTTGCTAGGAGCTTTTATCACCTCATACTCGATAAATTTCGAAGCCCCTTCCCCGTCACTGACGATCAGCTTAGCCAGATGTACCATCAGCTCCATCAATTTATCACGAAAAACCGGATAGGCCTCATCCTGTTTACTGATGATCTTTTCATTCTGTGCCATGCCATTGGCCATAACCACGACCATATCATTGGTAGAGGTATCTCCATCCACGGTGATCATATTAAAGGTTTCGGCCACACATTCCCGTGTAGTGGTTTGTAATAATTTTTTATCGATAGCGACATCGGAAACGATAAACGCGAGCATGGTCGCCATGTTGGGGTGGATCATACCGGAACCTTTAGCGATCCCGGCCATATTTATCTGATATCCGTCTGCCTGAAACTCCAGGAAACCTTCTTTGGCAAAAGTATCCGTAGTGAGTATCGCATTGGCTGCAAACGATCCTGCTGCATGTTTTTTAGTTAATTTAGGAGTATTCTGCCGTATGCCCTCCACGATCTCTTCCGTGGGAAAAGGTTCACCAATCACGCCTGTAGATGCCACAACAACATCTTCCGCTTTAACATTCAGCATTTCTGCCGTAGTGGTTGCCATCGCGCGGGCCCCTTCCGCTCCCTGTTCCCCTGTACAGGCATTGGCATTCCCTGCATTACAAACGATCATCTGAGCCGTATTATCCTTCAGATGCTCTTTACTCAACTTCAGAGGCTCGGCTATCACTTTATTTTTCGTAAATACGGCAGCAGTAGCGGAGGGGACTTCTGAATATATCAACGACAGGTCTCTGCGCAGGCTCTTCACGCCTGTATGCGCTCCCCAGCACTTAATCCCCCTTACATTGGTCAGGTTTTTATTCATTGTCATAACTTATCTCAAGGTTGTAGCGGAACTATACGAAGCCCGCTGGTTTCTTCAAATTCAAATAAAATATTCATATTCTGAACGGCTAATCCCGCCGCTCCTTTCACCAGATTGTCAATAGCACTAACTACCAGCACATTTTTAGTACGAGCGTCATAAGTCACAAAGATATCACAAAGATTCGTTCCTCTCACATTTTTCAACTCCGGGGGTTTATCTCTCATGCGGATAAAGGGTTCATTTTCATAAAATTTTGAATATATCTCATCCAACTCATTTCCACGGACTATCTTTTTCGCCCTGGCATAAGCTGTCACCAGAATACCCCGGTCTACCGGCAGGATATGGGGTGTAAACTGCACGCTCAGCTTTTTGTTTGCCATATTTCCCAGCACCTCTTCTATTTCTATGGTATGGCGATGATTTTTAAGTCCATAGGCTTTAAAGTTATCATTGACATTCGAGAAATGCGTAGTAGAACTGCTTTTCACTCCGGCTCCGGTCGTTCCCGTCTTCGCATCAATGATAATGCTCCCGGTCTCTATCAGGCCATTGGCAGCCAGTGGGGCTAAAGCCAGCGTGCCTGCTGTGGGGAAGCAGCCCGGGTTCGCGACGATGGCAGCTCCTTTAAGCTGTTTCCGGAATAATTCCGGCAAGCCATAAGGCACCTTGGGCACCAGCTCCGGAGTATGATGCACCTTATCATACCATTGCCGGTAAACCTCCGCCGAGCTCAACCGGTAGTCACCGGAAAGGTCTATGATCTTAAAGGCTTTATCGCGCCATTTGTCTACATATTCCATAGACACGCGATGCGGCAGAGCCAGGAAACAAACATCGGGCTCCCATTTATCAATATCGTTGGCCGTTTGTAATTTTTGATCGCACAGCCCTTTAAACTGTGGATGGATATCGGAAAAGCGCTTATCTGTTTGGCTCTCGGAAGTGATCATAGCCACTTCCACCTTTGGATGCTTCAGCAGGAGCCGTACCAGTTCGGAACCGGTATAGCCGGTTGCCCCGATAATTGCTGCTTTTATCATGATCTTTGTTGTATTTCAGCGACAGAAATTTTAAGCACTTCCATGAGTTCTTCCATTTCGTTTTCTGTGATGATCAATGGGGGTACCAATCGCAGTACATTTCCAGCAGTAGCATTCACCACCACGCCTTTTTTGAGCATTTTTTCCACCAGGGGTTTTGTCTCAAAGTTGAATTCAACGCCAAGCATCAATCCATGACCGCGCACTTGCTTAATACACCCGACCGTTTTCTGGAGTTCCAGCAGTTTATTTTTCAACGCCTCGCCTTTTTCGCGTACGCCTTTCAGGAAGCCAGGCTTTTGCATTTCATCAAGCACGGCCAGGGCGGCGGTGCTTGCCAGGGGATTTCCTCCGAAAGTAGTGCCGTGATCTCCAAAATCAATGGCTTCGCTTACTTTTTTCCGGTTCAGGATAGCGCCCACGGGCACTCCGTTTCCCAGAGCTTTGGCCAGTATCATGATGTCTGGCTGCACCTGGTAAAGCTCATTGGCAAACAAGTATCCCGTGCGGCCCATTCCACATTGGATCTCATCGAAGACCAGTAGAATGTTGTGAGCATCACAGATCTCGCGTAACTCTTGCAAATATGCTTTCTCCGCCGGATGTATCCCGCCTTCACCCTGAACAGGTTCTACTACGACCGCCGCGATCCGTTCTGACACTATGGCTTTGAAAGCATCAATATCATTAAACGGGACCTGCTGAAAGCCTTCCGGCATAGGCCCAAATCCTTTTTGCATCTCCGGCTTTCCGGAAGCGATCGCTGCCATGGTTCTGCCATGGAAGGAATTTTGCATGGATATGATCCCTCCCCCCCGGTTATGGGCATAGGCATACTTCCGGGCCAGCTTCACAGCTCCTTCAAAAGATTCGGTTCCGCTGTTAGATAAAAACACATGATCCAGCCCGGAAGCTTTTACCAGCCGGCCGGCCAGCGCCACCTGGGCTTCCGTAGCGAAAAAATTGGACACATGCAACAGCTCCGCCGCCTGACGGCGAATCGCCGTAGTAACAGCAGGATGTGCATGCCCCAGACTACATACCGCAATCCCCGCAAATGCGTCCAGATATTCATTCCCGTCTGCGTCCCAGAGTCTGCAGCCCTGTCCACGCACAAATACCGGAGAAAATCGTTTAAATGTAGGCAAATAGTGCATCTTATCCAATTCATTTAAGTGTCTGGAACGATCCTGTTTTAAGGAACGATCCTGTTTAGAAAATTGATGTTCCGACATTTTCTTTGTGTATTATTTTTCGTGTTAATAAATCCGGTTTCGTCCCATTGATAATAGTCGATTTACGGGCTCCCTGAGCCAGGGCCAGCAGACAGGCTTCAACCTTAGGGATCATACCCCCCTGTATGATATTGCCAAACATGTTTTCCGCCTCCTTCGCGCTCAACTCTGCTATATGCGTTGACGGATCGTCTATTTCTTTGCGTAAGCCGTCGATATCTGTTAACACCAAAAAATGCCCCGCTTGTAAAGCACCGGCTATATGACCGGCCATCATGTCTGCATTTATATTGTAATCATTACCCTTTTCATCCGTCGCAATACAAGTAACTACCGGTGTAATATCGTGCTGCAAAAGCAATTCCAACAGAAATGTATTCACTTGCCTGACATCACCTACATGGCCCAGGCTTACCTTCTCTGTTCTGCCGTCTTTGGTTTTGGTCTCATGAATCCGCTCCCCTGCAATTACCATCGCTGCATCCTTGCCCGACAAACCCACGGCAGGGCTGCCCTTCCGGTTAAAAACCGATACTAACCGCCCATTTACCTGTCCCTTTAAAGCCATCTCTACATGCACCAACGCCTCAGCAGTAGTCTTGCGGTGGCCGTCTATAAATTCACTCCGGATACCGGCATGATCCAGCTGTTGGGCTATGAAAGGACCCCCGCCATGAACCAAAACCACCTGAAAACCCTGATGCTTTAAATTTATGATATTGTCAATAACCTCGTCGCGAAGAACATCATTTCCCATGGCATTCCCCCCGTACTTAATTAAAATCCGTTCCATCGCTCCGGTTTTTGTATATAATAAGAAAAATCACGATCTGCCAATGCATAATTATGCCTAAACATCAACCCCTGAAATAGTAGGGAACATGAAACTATGAACCCAACAGGCTTTGCCAAAACATACAGCATCACAATAAAATTTGTTGCATCCTTACTCCATCGAAAAAAACAAAACCGGGAAAATACGCTTGTCCGCTTGCGGGTTCTGAACAAACCCCTCCGGCTAAGAACATCCTGTTTATACACCTTTTTCCGAAAGGCATACCTCTTATTCGATAAAGATTGACTTTGCTTCATTTGATCGTACAAATTTACAAACTATATCGGATAAACAAATTCTTACCGCTAAGGTTCAAAACAAAGCCCCCATCAAGCTTCCGTTATGGAAAATGCCCGTAAAAAAAGTATTCGAACGATAAACCTATAAAACAACATTTTAACCTTTTTCGATATGAAATTGTGAGTCCGGTCTAAAAAGGTCACATTTGGTTTTCACCGGCTTTTTCCTGCGACCCCTAAAGGGTGAAGCCGCTGAAAATCAGCCTCCCTTTAGGGATGGGGTAAAGCTGATCTTTAGCGGCTGGGATACATTTAGTGTTTTTAGACCGGACTCAATTGTGTAATTTTGTTCAGAATTATAAAAGGCCAGCTTATGAAGGGTAGTAAAATTGACAAATTCCATTATCAAGACCGGCAGTTAATGGAAGCTGCTTTCCGGATACGCGAAAAAGTGTTTATTAAAGAGCAAAATGTTCCCGAATCGCTGGAAAAGGACGATTCTGACCCTGAAGCTGTCCATTATTTACTGTGGGATAAGGGGAACCCCATTGGCACTGCCCGCTACCGTGAAACTTCCCGGGGGATCAAGCTGGAACGCTTTGCCGTTCTTCCGGAATACAGAAACCAGGGCACAGGAACTATCTTATTGAACTTTGTGCTGGAAGACTTAAAAAACAACCCGGCAAAAATTTACCTTAACTCACAGAACGCTGCCGTATCTTTTTATGAACGGGCGGGGTTCAAAACAGAAGGAGAAGCGTTCAAAGAAGCTGGCATATGGCATTACCGCATGGTTTATAGCAAGTGATCCACCCTATCTGTATTTCCGGAAATTCAAGCCGCAATCCATGCAGAGGAAAACCCCAAAAGCCATATCATTTCCTTGAAATATACCGGGTGCAGCCAGCATTGTTCAACTTTTGTGCAAATCAGGACGAAGCCACTTTATAAAAAGACTTTTCCACGTATCGATAAATATATCTTGCTAATAATAAATGGGTTGAGAATTAATCCCTGAAACAACAGTTTGTTTTTAACGAAAAGTTCTACTTGCACATATTATAAGAAATTACTACATTTGTACCCTCATAATTATAAAAATATTTTCATACACCCCTCCAATATTGTATAATTTATTTAGGATTATGCATATAAAGGGCCTTTAAAAGCGGAAATAGTTTTATAATAATAATTTTAAAGACCAATGCAGAAATTTTATTTACTCCTATTATTCATTTTAATAAGTTTATATAGTATTAGCCAGGAAGAGCAGCGCGGTGTTACGATGGAAGTTCCCCGGATTCCAGCTGAGAATGCCATAGAATATAGCGGCAGAGTAACGCCTCCCCCGCGAACGGCAAGCCAGCAGGGTGATTTTCCAACTGTTGTCAGTGGTTCTATAATAGATTCGATAACCATAGACAATTTCATCCCGGCGGGATCTTCGTATTCCTTACGGTTCAACAGCGGCAGCAAGGTTTTGGAAGCTCTTCCCCCGTCTTATAATGTAACCTCCGAAGCCCTTCATGCCATCGGTGAATCTCCGCTCTGGCTGGAAAATGATTTGTTTGATATTTTCAGAAGGCTGGATTCAAGCTTACAAGACACCTATGCTCAGGAGATCCTTTCTGCAGACAAACAATACCGTGATGAAGTGGCCTTTCAGCTTGCTAATTTATCCCCGCGGATGCTTAAAAAGATGGATCCCGGTCTTTTAACGGTCAACGTAGAGACCATGTACGACATAGAGCCCGACCTTCAATATGTAGAACTGTTAGAATATGAATCTTCTGAGCCGGATTGGTATACGACGACCAGATACAGGGTTATTGACAGTATCGGGGATACGGTATGGGCAGAGATCCCCAAAGAGATTTATTACCAATGGGTTGTGATGCCCCGTTTAGATGCCGAGAAGCCTAAGATGGACCACAGCGTGCATAATGAATTTTGGCGCAGCTATATATATAACAATGCTGACCCAAGCTATCCGCTGCTTAAAGAAAAGCTGAAAAACACAAAGGTATTGTGGGACGGGCGAAATCATCGCTGGCGCAATAAAGACAGTTTGGACCAGCCGGTTCCCTTCTATGACACTCTGCCAGCAGTAGCGGTTGTAGGAAGATGGGTAGCCCAGACATTGCCTTCAAAGGCTTCCGGAAACCGTCCCATACAGCCCAATAATATACTCCACGAACATAATGGAAACTGTGGGGAATTACAGGATCTGCTTAGCTCGGGTTCCCGAACGGCCATGTATCCAACATATTCCCTTGGCACCTGGCCGGGCGATCATGTCTGGAGTGAAGTGTATTGCCCCATCAAACAAAAATGGGCATATTACCAGGTTAGCTGGGCTATGGGCCCTACCTTTACCAAGTGGGACAAAACCTATCCCGACAAGGCTTGCATTGCCGGCTGGAGATCCGACGGATACCGGTGGATGCTGAATCATCATTATAACCCCGTATTTACGCTCACTGTCAAAGTACTCGACAATAACCAGCTGCCCGTAGACGGTGCTGAAGTGTTCTTTTTCGGAGCCAAGGAAGATAACCCACAGGGCGGGGATTATTTTCTCGGAACATGGGGCCATACAAATGAACATGGAGAGCTGACCGTTCAACTGGGAACCGACATTAATTACGGCTTCAGAGCCGACTGGGAACACGGAAGCGACCCTTCCGCCCCTACCTCCCTCTATACCCTCTCTCATAATGAATTTTCAGAAGGAGATACCCTTTACAGGGAACTGAATGTAGGAGGAAATATGCCCGAAACAAAAATCAACCCCTTTAACGATAGTACTTCCGGCGATTATTCCGTCCATCTGAAATACAAAACTCCGTATCAAACATTATATGGGGGTGGATACTGGCCCCAAAACTTTAGTATTGATAACTGCGAGTACGCCCAGAAATCAGACTACCCCGGAAAAACAGACCGTTTTGTTACCAATGCCGCGAACTTCACCCTCTACCAAAACGATACTACATTTAATGCGTACAACTACAAGGAAAATATCAGTGAAGCGATCACTCCATTTAACTTCCCGGCGAATAAAGACTACTATATTACGCTTTCAAACGAACAGCTCTCAACCATCAGCCAATTTTCGGAGTTCACCGCTTACCTGGTGGACAATTCCAGTAGTGATGAAATGTCCCTGAAAACCTATCCCAACCCTTTCTCTTCCAGAATAACCATAGAGATCAATTTTACAGAAGATATTGAAGATTACCAGCTCAATATTTATGATATTTACGGAAGGCTGATCAATCATATACCTATAAATCAGCCTGCTTCAGGAAAAAGCACATTCTACTGGGACGGCCGAAATAACTCAGGCCACAAAATAGCTAACGGAACCTATTTTATTGAGCTGGTTACTGAAAATTCCAGCACAACGGAAAAAGTTATTTTCTTACAGGACAAATAAACCCATGTAAGCCTGCAGGCCCGTCTATCCAAATACAGGCCATAGTGAAGACCTAAAGCTGATATTGTTTTTCAGACTTTTTTTACAAAGCATAGTCTTCCCATCCTTTTTCGGTAAGGTATTTCACAGATTTGATCCCGGCGGATTTCAGGCGCTTAACAGCTTCATCCTGCCCGCTACCCAATTCAGAGATGCTATGGGCATCGGTATTGATCATGACGGGGATATCTAATTCACGAATAACCTGAAGACCGTGATCCGAGGGAAAAAGATCCTGGGTTTTTCCCTGATAAAAGCCACGGGAATTCACTTCCACAATACAGCCATATTCTTTGGCCGTATTCAGACACTCTTCCAGCAATTCCTGATACCAGCGGTCGGTTTTGGAAAAATAACGCTCCTGGTTATTCATACGTATCTTATCAATATGCGCCACAATATCCGGCTGCTGCGTCCGTATCATTTCATTGACCTGATCAAAATATGCTTTCACTCCGGCTTGGATATCAGAGCGAAAGAGACTATCCAGGCCATTATCATAATTCTTTTTCGGCCCGTCGATAAACCAAAGCTTATTGCTTTTCGGATGTTTCACCAAATGCACACTTCCCATTTTAAAATCCAGTTGCCAAAGCTCCCTGAGCTCATCAAAGCTCCGGCTCACTCCCGGGATATAGTCCAGCTCCAGGCCACGGAAAATCATCATACCAGGGTTATAATCACGCTGCTCATCAATAATCCTGATATAATCCTTACGGGCAGATGAGGCAATACTCCATTCGTTCTGAAACGGTAAAGGCCCGTGATCCGTAGCTGCTACATATTGAAAACCAACTTTTGCTGCCTTCTGCAATATCTGCCATAAAGGAGCAATTCCGTCACTGAAGGTAGAGTGGATATGATAATTGAATTTTAGCATCGCTTAATGATAACAGATTTATACATCTATTGTTTTCAAAACGCAAATAAAATTGCCGTATTATACGGTTGTTTCGCTGAATATTTATACTTTTGCCTCCCGGAAGCAAAACGGTAAATACAATGGGTTCAACCATCAAACCCAACACCGTTTTAGCCCGCCTTTTCGGGGTGTAGCGCAGCCCGGTAGCGCGCTTCGTTCGGGACGAAGAGGTCGTGGGTTCAAATCCCGCCACCCCGACAACCAATAACCGCAATCAGCTTACATACAAGAAATTGCGGTTATCTTTTTTTTATACTATTGCACCAGCAAGGGACGACCGACGGTGCCCTTTTTACCGATGGTTGTTTTAGTGAATCGGGCCCATTCACTTTAAAAAGTAACTGACGGAAAAATAAATGACTCTGTTAAACTGCTTATCCTCGTCTTCATCATCAGGGATCATATCGCCCAATCCTAAAGAATACCGGGCATCTACCATTACAGAGCCGAACTTATATCCAATCCCGGCATTCATTCCAAAATCTATCGCGGAAACCGGCTTCTCATCCTCATAATCCTCCGGGTCTGCTTTCCCAAAAACGGGCTTTATACTTTGATCTTCTGCAATTTCGTCACTTTCAGAAATCGGCTGTCCCATAACCTGCCCGTCAATCTCAACATCCCCTTCCACCACAGACTTACCTCCAAGTGCCAGCCCTATATAGGGACCGGCAAAAGCCTGAAAATCACCTGTTCTAAACCTAGCCTCCAAAGGAAATTCCAGATAATTCACCAGTTCATAGCCGGTGGCCTCAATATCTATATTTACATTTGCTACCCCTATCATATTTATATCATCACTATAATCGATATATGAATTATACCCTTTTTGAGTAAACAGCAAGGCAGCCCGTATCCCAAAAAGTTCAGTGAACGCATAATCTACTACGGGGCCTGCATGAAAGCCTACCCGCATATTGGTCTCCAATTCAACCTCATCAATGCCCAGATCATTCCCTCCAACCTCCGGTTCCATATATGCGGTATTTAAATCCTGTGAAACATTATTAATATTAAATCCCGCTGTAAATCCATATTTTAACTGACCCTGGGAGAACGCTTGCATAGCCGGAAACAAGAATAAAACAATGGCAATTGCACTAAAGAATTTCTTTTTCATAGTCTTTAATATTATATGAGTCCGGTCTAAAAACACTACATTTATCACAGCCGTTGAAAATCAGCTTTACCCCATCCCTAAAGGAAGGCTGATTTTCACCGGCTTTTTACCCCGAACCCTAAAGGGTGAAGCCGCTGAAAAATCTGGCTGGCCCTGCTTCCCCTGGCAGTCGCGG
>JAWOBQ010000107.1:0-4797 GCA_046484255.1 Bacteroidales bacterium
ATTTTCCTGTATCTTTTTTTTAAGCTCTTGAACTTCAGCGTATTCATCGGATACATGCTCGGCGATCTCCTTTTTTAATTCAGTGGTTTTTGCACGCAGCTCATCATTGGAAAAGGATTTTAGCTTTTCAAATTCTGTGTTGATGGTATCAACATAAGGCTGCAGTTTCTTGATATCGCGCTCAGATTTGGTGCCGCCAAGTATTTTGGTGATAAAATTAAGCATGTTGTGTAATGTTTTCTGTTAGTGCAATCTATGCAATTTGCATGGGCAAATTTACGGAAAAATTTGCAAAGAAAGGGAAAGCGATCAGTGGATTGAAGCTAAAACTGCCCGCCCCGGGAACGAGCCCTTTAATATTCGTCTTCATTAAAAAAGAAGTCTTCTTTACTTGGGTAGTCTGGCCATATATCCTCAATGCTTTCGTAAACGTCGCCTTCATCCTCGATTTCACGTAAGTTTTCAATAACCTCCATAGGAGCTCCTGATCGTAGCGCATAGTCGATTAACTCTTCTTTTGTTGCCGGCCAGGGTGCATCCTCAAGTTTTGATGCCAGTTCTAGCGTCCAATACATATGTATCCTTCTTTTATTTGATATAAAAATTATTGCAAAAATAGATGAATTAATGGAATTGTCAAGATTTATTTTTTTTCTTGGCAGATATTCAAATCTTTCTGATATAAAGACATATACATATCAAAATGAATCCAATGTCCATTTTTCTTCACTTGCTTTGAGCTTGTATGAAAGATGTCGTGACAGAACGAAAAAATAGTCCGATAATCGGTTTAAATAGCTCATGATCTTAGGATCCACAGACTGCGTGCTATTGGCACGTAAAACTTCGCGTTCCGCTCTACGGCATACTGTTCTGGCAATATGCGCATAGGAAACACTCTGCTGCCCGCCCGGAATAATAAAGTTCTTCAATTCCGGCAATTGAGTGTTCATTCTGTCTATAGCATCCTCTAATGCTTTGGTGTCTTCTGAAGTGATTTCAGGAAGCCCTTGCAAAGACTCTTTTGAATCTGCTGAAAGAATGCTTTCTGCTAAAAAGATCTTTTTTTGTATGGAAAAAAGAAAGGCAGCCGTGTCCTGGCAAACTCCTTCCTGATCGCGCAATAACCCGATAAAGGCATTTAATTCGTCCAGGGTACCACAGGCTTCAATCTTTTCGTGATATTTTGAAACCCGGCTGCCCCCCAAAAGGGATGTTTCCCCTTTATCTCCCTGGCGGGTATATATTTTCCACCCCTTGTCATTTGCCATAGTGTTCGTTTTTTTACTCAACAATATGATGATAGTTTTGTTTTTTAATTCTGCTATTTGTGATAAACAATAACCAGGGATGCTTATTGTTCAATTTGTTAAATTTTAATTTAGGTTTAGGCGCTTAGGTCGCACTGTCTTTCCTTTTATATAAGCAAGAAGCTCGCTTTAGCGGGCTATAGAGGAGTGATGAGCCCATTAATACAACCTGCTGAAGCAGGGTGCTATCCTAATGGGGTATTCCATAACGCAGATATCGGACATTATGGACAAACACTAATTACATCCTTAGATTAAAATGTTGCCTGGTTATCCCTTTTTTAAAGAATACAATACCAAACCGCAGTGTAGCGCATGAAAGTGTAACAGATTCACTGTTGCAAATATCCTTCCAGGCTTTTAGCATACCTTTCGACCAGTAAATGTCATCAAAGATAATCATACTTTGCGTATGGAGCAAAGGTTGCAGGGATTGAAAAAATCGTATAGTCCCTTCATAAGAATGGGAGGCATCAATAAAGACAAGTTCGGTCTTGAAATTTTCTTCAGATAATTGCTTAAGCATTTGGCAGGCATCCGAATTGCTGACTTTAATATTTGGCAATCCGTTGTTATGTAAAAGTGTTTTTGCAAGGCTTGCTTTTCCGGGGCAAGCCTCGATGGTGTGGATATGGCTGTTTTTGTTCCCCAGGGCCAGATAAGCTGTGGATATACCGGCGGAAGTCCCGATCTCCAATATGTTGGGCGGTTGGAAATACCTTGATAATCCCATCAACATACGACCATACCGGTGGGGAATCCCCATGTGTAACAGGTCTTTCCCGTTTAATTTTCTGCTTTGCCTGCTCCCGTGATCTATAGAAAAGAAGGAGGGAATAGAGCGGATATCATTTTTTAACTTTTTTATTGTAGCGCGTTCTGCCATATTCATTTTTACACGGAATGCATTTTCTGCCAAATTATACATAAAGGGAGAATGAAGACCATAGCGTGAAGTGGATCTTCGTAAATGATGCAATAATGCCTTTGATTGAAAATATGGATTTGCCATAAGCGTATAAAAGGGTATATGCTAACGTTTTGTTCTTATTCAAAATTTTTCGCCGCCATCTCTGCCGGTTTTCTATCAGCAGTTAATCTCTTTGCCTGTGAAAGACGGTCATCTGACGTGCTTGACAAGCTGTGCACTGTTCATTGAACTTATCTTTGTATTGCTGGAACCGGGCATGAAATCGCGCCATATAAATGCTTCAAGTTCAAGGTAGAAATTATCGAACTCAATATAAGTTGCTGAATTCAAAAGTGCGTTCATTTTTACTTCTTCTTTCTCACAATCTATTAAGATTATTGTTGCAATGGGAAAAAGCAAAATCGTTTTCAAAAGGGTTAGTTTCATAATTTAAAAATAATAGAGCCCGGTCTAAAAACACTAAATGTATCACAGCCGCTAAAAATCAGCTTTACCCTATCCTTAAAGAGGGTTGATTCTCATCGGTTTCGCCCTTTAGGGTTCGGGCTAAGCCGCTGAAAATCAAATGTGACCTTTTTAGACCGGATTCATAATACTTAACCAGCGTCTGTCTATAAAGTCACTGTTACGTTCATATTGTCCGGGTCCGAGGCCTGCCCCGTATATACCGCAGGCTTGCGAGGGTTTTAAAATTTAGGAGTTAGCTTTCATAAATGACGGCTTTAAATACGGACATGACGAAAATATCGGACATTATAGACAGACACTAACTAAAGTCAAAGAATGATATAAAAATAACGAATTTTGTTAACATAAAATTGCTTATTCCAGACAGTTTGTTATCATGATTTTAGCATTACCTCAAGGAGTTAATCTTGTTTGCAGGACACGAAGAATAGGTGTTAATGCTAATATATTTATGGATAGACAGGCACTAAGTTGATTTTGTCTTCATGCGATTGCTAATCGTATCCCATGTTTTGGTGATCAAAAAGCTTTCGTCCATATTCTCTATCATTTGAACAAACCGATTATAGGGTGTAGCAAAAGAAAGGAGATTTTCTTCTGTAAAAGGGCGTGCAGATGGGTCAAACATACCTAAAAAGGCTTTTTGTTCTTCTTTTTTCTTTTCCAGGTATGGATACAAGATCGTTTGGGAACAGCCTGATCCCATTGTGCTGATAACATTATTGTTCCCGGGCCGATCGTAATTGGCTAACATAAACAAACCGGAAATAGCATCAGGGTTAGCATAACAAATCACAACTTCCGGCCGGTCATTTTCTGTTAATTTGTCCCAGCGCTTAAAGACTAGCGATTTGTCACCGGCCTTAATTTCGGGAAATCCATCCATCATTTCTTTGACCAACTCCGGGTTTTTTTTATAGCGTTCTCCTTCAAGCTCTCCTTCAATGCCACATGAAAGGAAATAGGGAAATGTGGAGGTCATGCCTGAGCGATATCCGGCATACTTTTGGCCACCCCCGCATGCAATATTCTCTTTATGGAATGCCAATGATTCCCCTTTGCGTACTTTATTGATGTCTGCAAAAATGCAGCGATGGCCTGATGGTGTCTTTGCCGGTGGTACTTTTGGGGTATTTGTGTAGAAAAAGGCAAGGGGTAATTCTGTTTTGGGAAAATATTTTTTCCAATAGCCCATTAATCGATCTCTGATTTCAATATCCATAATAAACGTTTTTGCATAAATATTAAAAATCGGATAAAATGTCAAGTGTATAGTAGGGACGCAATGCTTTGCGTCCCAAAAAAAAGGTGTTACGATTCAACCAGAACGGCAGGGGGCGGAAAATTCACGCTAATACGTGAGAGACCAGCCGGGATGGAAGAGCAGTATGTCTATGGCAGCAGCCGGGGGGGGGCAAGATTACGCCCAAAAAAGTGTGGGATGACTGGCCGGATTATACGAATTTATCTATCGTTGACCGTGTATTGAATGAGAATTTCTTTTAAATCAGCAATCATTTGGGCAACCTGCATTTGGTGCTTTCGGATTACCGGATGGCCGAAAGCGATGGATTAGGCGTTACCTATCACAGCCATGTAGCCTCCGCCGCGGAGTATTATCCGTTTGGCATGCTGCTGGTGGAAGGGGAGTATAAGTCTGAATCGTATCGGCATCTTTTCAACGGGATGGAACAAGATCCAGAGTTAAAAGGAGTTAGTAATAGTTACACAACAACTTGGAGACAATATGAACCACGCTTAGGAAGGTGGTTCAGCCCTGACAGAATAATAAAACCTTGGGAAAGCAGGTATGCCGCTTTCCATAACAACCCGATTTATTATACCGACCCGGATGGACTTGACACCACAAAACGAGCTAAAAAGTATGCTAAGAAACAAGGGGTTGAAGATTATTCAATAGAGCAAGGCAAAAACGGCAGCGTCTGGATAGAATGGGGTTCCTCTGAAGATGGCGTAGCAACTATCAACGCAAAGCAGTTTAACAGAAATGTATTTGAAAAAATAGGTGCAAAATTAAGAGGGGCGAGAGTTTGGTTTACTGTTGCTGCTGGTTGCAGCAGGACTTGG
>JAWOBQ010000177.1:0-8395 GCA_046484255.1 Bacteroidales bacterium
ACGAAAAATCGTATCGCTAAGGCCTTAACGGTGACTATAGCAATGAGGTTCACCTCTTCCCATTCCGAACAGAGAAGTTAAGCTCATTAGCGCCAATGGTACTGCAATCGCGGGAGAGTAGGTCGTCGCCATAATCTTTTAAGCCCGGTCAAACGACCGGGCTTTTTTAATTGATCTTTGAATTTATACGCTCTACGGCAATTAACTTATCGTAAAGCCCCCCCGGAGGACGATGGTAAACAAAAATAGTGTAGTTGTTCTCCGTTTCATAATGCTGCCCCTCAAAGATACTTGCATCACCCCTGTCAGAATTATTCGGCAAGAAAACGTAGTGGTAATTATAATACCCTTGTTTTAAATATAGCGAAGATTCATACCGCTTTGAATCATGGTTGTATTTCATTTTATTCTTTTCTAAAAATTGCCAGTTGCTCATTGCTCCTATTACATAGACACTGCCCTCTTCCATTGGATTGTTATAAAGTAATGAAAGATGAACCCACGTATAATCAGACTCCAACGCTTTCTCGCGGTTAACATCATAGGATGTGATATAAAATTTTCCGTTAATATCTTCCACTGATGTATAATTCTCGAATGTCTTCGGCCTGTCCGGTTTTATCTTTACATGGTTCTCTATGGAGTCGTGATATAATTTCTCTATCCGCGGTGCCTGGTGTTTTAACGAACGCGTATCGAAAAAGCGAAACTCATTTAGCCCGCTGAATACGAGTTTGCCGTCATAGTGATAATCCAGCTCTCCGGAACGAATGGAGCGGGGCTTTATGTTCCTTAGCATCTTGTCCCAACGCTGGTTTTTCATTATCATTACCTTTATGTTTTCTTCCGGATTTACCACCGAATAACCATCGTATTGAATGCTGAAGTTTACTTCCTGATGTGTGTAACGCCTGCTGGCCGGGGTTGCTTTGGTTATTTCTGCCGTAATGCTTACTTTTGATTCGAAAACCATAAACCGTTGTGTAATAACAGCTTGTTCACGGTTTCCGGAAAGAAAGACTTTGATAATATAGTTTCCGGAAATTGTCGGCCTGGGTTCATTTTCTTTGGGAAAACGAAGTGTATAATTCGTAAAGTCCTCAACTGTATTATATGAGAAATCATAATTGTCAATGTTGCCGGTCTCAAATCCCTCACTGTATTGATGCTTATTCAAATCGGAACGTTTCCAGTTGGCATCACAATGAATGAGCTCATAATGGTATTGCTTGATGTCGGCATCCAGGTCATCAAACGATAATACTAAATGATCGTCGCTGCCAAGACGTATTGCCGGCATTGAAAGAGCAAAGCCTGCTTTATGCAAACGTGCGGTTTTTATGTTCTCCCTGTAAGTGAAATCATGAAAACGCATATAATCTTCATTATAATATCCTGCTTGATTTTCCTCCTGTTCAGGGGTTTCAGTGGTATGGTACAGGGAACTGCATGCAGTGGCTAACAGGATAAATACCAGTAATTTGGCGCTCTCTTTTATCATATTATTCATCTTGGTTTATGAATTCTTCGGCGGGATTCCAGAAATGCTTGTCAAAATCCTGTATTTGATCGTTGATGACCTCTATTCCTTCGTTTTCAAGGAGCTGCTTCATTAAGTCCGGATGCCCGAAATGGTGCTTTCCGCTCAGTAATCCCGCTTTGTTTACTACACGGTGAGCCGGTACATATTCCTGCTGATGATGAGAAAGATTCATGGCCCAACCTACCATCCTGCCTCCGCCCCGCATGCCCAGGTATTCTGCGATGCAGCCATAACTGCAAACTTTACCCGCAGGGATCTTCCTGACCAAATTGTACACCCTGGTGTAATACGAGATCGTTGAGTTATTCATAGATATATTATTATGTGGTAAGAGAAAAACAAATATACTTAATAGCTTTACCCTTTTCAAGCCACATTTGTTCATAATGTGTCTGTATCTCGCTTATAAACCCCTGCAGATTTTCTTGATAGAGATTGCCGGAAGTTTGTTTTATGGAGTGATTATGTTGCTTGATAATATCCAGGGTATAATGAAACAGCATGTCATTATCGGTTTTTAGATGGATTAAGCTTTCCGGAGTAATCAGGTTCTGATAACGTTGTAGAAATTCCGGGGAAGTGAGGCGTTTTTTGCTTTTGGATTTCCGTGGTTGGGGATCAGGAAAGGTAATCCAAATCTCATCTACTTCTGAAGGGCCGAAAAAGTGTTCGATCAGTTCTATCTTTGTCCTGATAAACGCCACGTTTTGCAATCCTTCCCTGTTGGATTCTTTGCAGCCCTTCCATAACCTTGCCCCCTTAATATCCATTCCGATAAAGTTCTTGTCCGGATAACGCCGTGCCATGGCAACAGTATATTCCCCTTTCCCACATGCCAGTTCCAAAACAACAGGATTGTCGTTCTTGAAAAATTCCGTTCTCCATTTTGACCGTAGTTCGAATCCATCTTCTTGCAGCTCATCAAATGTTCGCTGGAACATATTGGAGAAAGTGGCATTTTCTGCAAATCGTCTAAGCTTATTCTTTCCCACGTTAAACAGCTTTTTCCGTTATTAATGAAGCTAATATCTGTCAATCCATGCTTGTTCTTCTTCTTTTTCAAGGATTTTATGCAGCGTATTCAGGGCTTCTCTCCTGTTCGGGTATACGCCATATACCACACGGTGCAGGCCATAAGGTGTTTTCCCTTGTATGGAGGCTTCATAGCCCTTCCGGAGTAAATCATCTTTGAGCCCTTTTGCGTTTTCCTCTGATCGAAAACAACCGGCGATGATCAAAAAATCTCCCTCGGATGCTTGCCCGGATTTTGTGGTTTTTTCCTGATCCTTTTCTGCTTTGGGTTTATCTTGTTTGCCGGGGGGTACAGCTTTTTTATCCGCAGTTGTCAAGCCGGTATCTGCCGCTTGCGTTTCTTCCGGTGGGGCTGATTCAGAGAAACTTGCAGGTTCATCTTGCCCGGGAGTGTCTATGGGTTTCTCAACTTCCGTAATTTCCCTTTTCTCCTTGAGCCAATATGTCCATTTATCTTGAAAATAAAAACCCGCGGCTCCGGCAATTAGAACGATGGCAAGGAGGATAAGCCATATAGCAGCCGTTTTCTTTCCTTTCTTTTTTTGGCTCTTTCCTTTTTTTGGCTTCGCTTGTGTTTTTGACTGTTTTTGCGTGGCAGCAGATTGAGTAGTGGCTTTGTCGCCCGAAGTTACCGGCTTTGCTTTAAAGCTTTGAAGCCCGTAAGATCCTTTGCTGAAGTTGGCTTGCAGGTCTGCTTCAAATTTTACTTTTCCCCGGGAATCGTAATATAAAAATCCAATGTTTTGTAACTGAACCTTCTTTCCTGAACTTAAATCCTTGATAATCCCTGCGCTGTAACGTTCTGTTTCCTGTAAGGCCTTATCCCTGGAAATATTTAGTTGGTCTGCTATGTAATCAACAAACAATTCATCTGACTCGCCGGGATTATATTCAAAATCTACCGTTCTACCGGGTGGATCAAATTGATGATCCCCGGGATGGACCTGTGCCTGTTTGTCCACCGGATGAAAAATGCCCAGCCCCTTTAGCCTCACAGACTCGCCCTCATAAAGTTTTTGTATGATAAATGGTTCCGGGTTCATATGGTTAAATTTTTGTTCGTTGCCTGCCCCCTCTATAAATTTACTTCGTATTTTACCCCTGTTGATAAGAAAAAACCAACGGCGCAAGCAGGGTAAACCGTGAAACGCGACGGCAGGAGCAGATTTAACGGGGTTCTGTGTTCTGGGGTCGCTTTGTTCGCTCAGTCGCTCAGTCTCTTAGTTCTCTTAGTTCTCTTAGTTCTCTTAGTTCTCTCAGTCTTTCTCAGTTTCTCAGTCTCTTCGTCGCTTACGTCGCTTCATTCGCTCTCTCACCTTCTCATTATCGCCTCAAGGCCTCATTCCCTGCGCGCACCCCTAACCCCTAAAGGGGAAGCCCACCGCACACTGCCTTACCCTTCCGGCAGTTCGCCTTCTCGCATTTGATCATCCTCCTGTGTGCCGACCGCCTCGGCACGGAGGTTTCATATGGCCAAAATCACCGTAAATCGTTTATATTGATCATGGTTTATGAAATGAATCGCATTGCCAATAAGCGGCGATAGGTTCATGCCAATCGTTTTTCATTATTTTAAGGGTGTAAAATTATTCAGTTTATTTCATTATGGTTTAGTAAATATAATGCTTACTGTGCTTTTGTTTATCTTGTACAAAGATATAAATATTCAGTAAACTGAATTAACCGCGGGTGGATTGCGAATTATTGCAGGATGTCCGATGGTATTTATGAGTCCGGTCTAAAAAGGTCACATTTGATTTTCACCGGCTTTTTACCCCGAACCCTAAAGTGTGAAGCCGCTGAAAATCAGCCTCCCTTTAGGGATGGGGTAAAGCTGATTTTTAGCGGCTGTGATACATTTAGTGTTTTTAGACCGGACTCATTTATAGCCGGGCATGACAAACAATGCGGTTACTTTTTTCGGGATCGGTTAGCAAATTACTTCAAAATTCTGGGGTTGAACTATGGTTTTGATTATGATCAAGATGTTGTATTTTTGTAAGAAATACCGGAACCGGAATTATTAATAGATGTATTATGGAAGAATTTACGCAGCGACAAGAAGAAATTATTGATAAAGCGATCATTCTTATTGACCAAAAAGGGATACAGGGATTTACAATAAAAAACCTTGCTAAAGCAATCGGGATCACGGAAGGAGCTATTTATCGCCATTTTGAAAATAAAAAAGCGATATTGAGTTCGATCCTTACACTGTTCCGGGAAAAGAGAAACTATTTTTACGAGTCAACGGAATTACAAGGAAAATCAACTTTTTTTAAGATGTCTTCAATATTAAGCCATTATTGTACTATTTTTGAATCTAATCCCGCAATCGTTTCCGTGATCTTTGCAGAAGAAATTTTTCAAAATGATAATGAACTTTCACAAAAAGTTGCAGAAGTCATCCAGGAAAATCAAGCGGCTATGCTTTCTCTGATCAAAGAAGGGATGGCCAATAAGGAAGTTCGCGAAGACCTGGATGAACAAATGATGGTTAATTGTATCTTAGGTCCTTTCCGGCTGATCGTAAAAATGTGGAAAATGGATGAGTTTGATATTTCTTTGAAAGATAATATTAATGCGTTTTTACAATATTTAGATTCTACTGTATTTATTCATCACGAAAATTAAATGTACAATGCTGAAGCAGGGTGCTAACCTAATGTGGCACTTCAAAACCCAAATGAGAATCCAGTATTAGGAATTAGGCCAGCACCCGGATTTATCCGGGTGTTAATATATGTGAGATGATCTTTTGGGAGCCCGCTTTAGCAGGATTTTCTATTTACCCAATTTAATATTCTAATAATCAGGCAAATAAGATAAATATTGTTAATTATTAGAAAAAAAGGTTGACATGGGTATTTTTTTAACTTACTTTTGTAAGTGAACATTTACATACTTTCTGTGTTTAATGATTATGTAAATACTAAAGAGCAATCAGCAGGTGGTCAAAATATAAATTGTTTTTCCTCCTGAATAGCAAACAATAAATCAATAGCAATCATAACAAAATATGAAAAGAAAATGAAGCGATTAATGAATTTTATTTTAAAATGGCCGGTGCCGATCCTGGTAATCATACTTGGTATTACTGTGTATTTCTTTATAGAGATGAAAGAAAATACGCAAATGGAAACGGATCTGGATGAATATATGCCACAGGATCATCCTGCTTTTGTATATAGCGATTCAGCAGAAGCAATTTTTAACATTAAAGACGGAATTATTATTGCCATAGAAAATAAGGACGGCATTTATAATCCCCAGACTTTAGAAAAGATCAAGTCTCTGACAAAAGATCTGCAAAAATTTGAGGAAATTCAAAAATCGGATGTTACCTCACTTTATACTGCGGATAATATTATAGGAACGGAGATGGGTTTGGAAGTAAATCCTTTTTATACGAAAGTACCGCAATCGCAAACCGAGCTTAAAAAATTAAAGGAGAGAGTTCGCGATAATGAAATGATTAACGACAGGGTTGTTTCGAAAGATGAAACCGTAACGCTGGCTATTGCTGATATTGGTGATGATGCATTTTCACAAAAATTTTACCATGATCTGCTTAATCTGGCCGAGAGTTATGAAGACGATAACCACACGCTTTATGTAGCGGGTACGCCTATCGTTGAGGGAACAATGGCTTATCTCGGGCCACGAGATATGAAAAAAATGGTGCCAATTGTCATCCTGGTCATTATTCTGGTGCTTTATATTACGCTGCGAAACATAAAAACCACTGTTTTAACTCTTCTTGTAGTCTTATTAAGTGTGATATGGGCATTTGGTCTTATGGCTGCCTTTTCAATACCTGTTTATGCTGTTACAACTATGGTGCCGGTTATGCTTATCGCTATCGGGGTCGCGGACGGGATACACCTTTTTAGTCATATGAGGCTCTATCAAAAAGAACATCCTGATGGTACAAAAAAGGAAAGTACCATAGATATGTTGAAAAACATGTGGAAGCCGGTAACTATGACTTCTGTTACTACTTCAGTAGGATTTATTTCTTTATTAACCTCAGAGGTTTACCCGATTAAATATTTCGGACTTTTTACTGCTTTTGGTGTGATGTCGGCCATGATACTTTCATTAGTCTTTATTCCGGCTGGGATTATGGTGTTTGGGAAGCCCAAATTTCCGGGAAAAATAAAGAAACAAAAAGAAGAGAAGCATCCATGGGCTGAATCATGGACACAAAAAATCTTAAGTAACAAAAAAGCCATCTTTATTGTAACGGCAGTAATTATAGTGCTAAGTGTTTATGGATTACAAAAAGTGTGGATAAATTCCAGTTTTTTGGATAAGTTTGAAGACGATAGTGAGATTGTACAAACCGATAATTTTATCAATAAAAAATTCGGGGGAACTACCAAACTGAATGTTATACTGAGTGCGGAGCGAAATGATGCTTTCAAAGAACCGGAAGTACTGAAATTGATGAGTAAGATGCAATCCTCTGTCGATTCATCCCTACAAGTGGTTGGAAGTTCTTTTTCCCTGTCGGACTATATTGAACGCATGAACAAAGTGATGCATGCCGATAAGGAGGCGTATAATAAGATTCCTTCTTCCCAAAATTTAATTGCCCAGTATCTATTACTCTACGAGATGTCCGGAGATCCTGATAATCTCTGGAAAGAAGTAAATTATGACTATAATAAAGCCAATTTAAAATATCAGCTCAAAGAAGATGATTCAAAATCCTTAAAAGCAGCAATCAATCAGATTGAAAAATTTGAAGATGAATTTCAGGAGTTGGATGTGGATATTAACTATGCCGGCTCAGGCTATAAAGCTTTGGTTTTCACGGATCTTATTTTGGAAGGACAAATCAAAAGTCTGCTGCTTTCTCTCGTTTTGATAGTGATATTGCTTTCACTAATGTTCCGGCAAATTTCCATCGGCCTGATCGGTGCCGTACCTATTACGATTACGGCCTTGCTCAGCTTTGGTGTTATGGGATTATTGGGTATTCCATTAAGTACCACAACAGCCCTTCTGGCGTCTATAGCCATTGGTATCGGTATTGATTATGCAGTACACTTTATCGAGCGGTATAAGATAAATATAAAAGCTTATTCCAATAAGTTTGAGGTAGCTGCCCATACGATAAATCACTCCGGGCGTGGTATATTTTTTAATGCTGTAGTTGTCATCGCAGGATTTTTAGTGCTCACTTTTTCTGTGTTTCCTCCAAACCGAGCCTTAGGAGCACTGGTATCCTTTAATATGTTTACAAGTTTCCTTGGCACGATGACAATCATGCTCATTTTACTCTATTGGAAAAAGAAATTTAAATAAAGAATTATGTTACAAGAATTTAATAATGTCGTCCTTACAGGACTTTGGGCATGTTCTTTCTCTTACTGCTACCATAATTCCGTGCCTAATGGAACTTGTAAAGCTTCTTTAGAAGCGAAATTATGGTAGAAAAATAGTAATAAACAATACCACATACGAGGGTATCTATGCGGTGGCGAGGGTGTTCGACTGGGATCCGCGGTTCACCACGGACGCTCCGGCCACTGCCAAGGCCGGCACTGTCGTGAAGGTGAAGGACGGTAAAACAGGCGAGACGCTGGAGTTCCCAAAGGACGCATGGGACGCCTGGCCTGAGGAGGCGGGAACCGGGGCTTACGTTGATCCTTTTAACCTGGTAGCCGGGACCGGTTTCCAGGGATGTGTAGCTGCCCCAGGGACGGTAGATAGTGCGGTGTTCGCGGGCTTCAACAGCGCTGTTTTCTTTAAGGCGGTCGACAATTTTTTTCACATCCTGGCTGCAACTGCGGTCGCAGACCAGGAGAGCAT
>JAWOBQ010000215.1:0-5940 GCA_046484255.1 Bacteroidales bacterium
GACTGGTCGAAACATACAAAATTTGGTACGCCTGCTGAAGATCAGCTTTGCCCCCATCCCTAAAGGGTGGCTGATTTCCAGTGGCTTCGCCCTTTAGGGCCCGGGCTAAAAAGCCGTTAAAAACCAAAAGTACCCTTTTTAGACCAGCCTCAAACATTAAAAATGTAGCAAAATGGAGAAAATAGCGAACAGGATATTAAATTTATCGGAGTCAGAAACACTGGCCATGTCTCAAATGAGCCGGGAATTGGCCTCCCGGGGCCATGATGTTATAAACCTGAGTGTAGGCGAACCGGACTTTGATACCCCGAAGTTTATTAAAGATGCTGCTGTAAAGGCATTGGAGGAAAATTACACGCATTATACCCCGGTAAATGGATTTGGGGAATTACGGCAAGCGATCGTTAGAAAACTTAAAAGGGATAATCAGGCAGAATTTTCTGAAAATCAGATAGTGGTTTCCACCGGCGCCAAGCATGCCCTGGCCAATGCTATTTTGAGCCTGATAAACCCCGGCGATGAAGTTTTGGTCCCCACACCATATTGGGTTTCGTATCGCGAACTGATAAAACTGGCCGGAGGAAAGCCGGTGTTTATCCCGGCAACGGTTGAGCATGATTTTAAGATCTCAGCGCAACAACTGGAACAAGCCATTAGCCCGAAAACGAGATTGTTTATGATCAACTCGCCTTGTAATCCTACGGGCTCTGTATATAATAAAAATGAACTGGCTGGATTGGCTCAGGTTTTGGAAAAGTATCCCAAGATTTCGATTATCTCCGATGAAATCTATGAGCATATCATCTTTGAAGGAGAACATATTTCTTTTGCCGCTTTTGATGCCCTGAAAGATCGTACGCTTATCGTGAATGGTGTCTCTAAGGGGTTTGCTATGACCGGCTGGAGAATTGGATTTATAGCCGGGCCAAAACCTATAATTGCTGCCTGTAATAAATTGCAAGGCCAAATGACCAGTGGAACAAATTCTATTGCCCAGCGTGCATCAATTGTGGCCTTTGATACAGATCCGCAGGAGATCGGCGAATTAAGAGAAATGAAAAAGGCTTTTCATCAGCGCCGTGATATGTTGTCGGAATTGCTCGGAACGATCCCCGGCCTTAAAGCGAATGTGCCCCGGGGTGCATTTTATGTTTTTCCTGATGTAAGTTATTACTTTGGAAAATCGTATGATAATGGAACGGTTGAAAATGCCAAAGACTTGTGCATGTATTTGCTGGACCGGGCTCATGTGGCCATGGTGCCGGGAGAAGCTTTTGGTGCCCCGAACTGCTTAAGGATAAGTTATGCGACTTCATCAGAGCGTATCCGGGAGGCTGTGCAACGCATGCAAGCGGCATTGGAAAAATTGACTTAGCGAATATGGATCAGATTAAAATATTTGACAGCTTCAACCGGCAAAAGGCTTTGATCATTGGGGATGTTATGGTTGATGCTTACCTATGGGGCCGGGTAGACCGGATTTCTCCGGAAGCGCCTGTCCCTGTTGTGTCCGTGGAAAAAAGAGCCAGCCGCCTGGGCGGAGCAGCCAATGTAGCATTGAATGTGAAAGCCCTTGGCGCTGAACCAATCCCATGTGCCGTTATTGGAAATGACAGGAAAGGCGATGAGTTTACAAAGCTCTTGCAAAAAAGAAACATATCAGCAGAAGGCATCATCGCCAGCAAATACCGCCATACAACCACCAAATTTCGCGTGATTGGGAATAACACACAAATGCTCCGCGTGGATGAAGAAACAATAAAAGAACTGAACGAAGAAGAAGAGCAGGCCTTTATCGATAATTGCAAAAACGTAATTCAAAAAACTTCCCCGCATGTAATTATTTTTGAAGATTACGATAAAGGACTGATCACGCCCCACTTGATACAAACAGTAGAAAAACTGGCCGAACAAATGAAAATACCGGTAGTTGCCGACCCCAAGATCAACAATTTTTTAAATTACAGGAATTTGAGTTTGTTTAAGCCTAATCTGAAAGAATTGGAACTGGGCTTAAAATTGGATGCCTTTCATTCTTTTAAAGAGATCGAAAAGGCCGTTTTTAAAGTGCAGGATATGCAGGGCCATCAAATGGTGATGGTAACCATGTCGGAAGATGGCCTTATGATGAGTAATGGCCGGGAAATTTTTCGTGTACCGGCCCATTACCGCTCTATTGCGGATGTCTCAGGCGCCGGCGATACCGTTGTTGCTGTAGCCGCTCTTTGTCTGGCACAAAAGCTTGATATGCGCACTATTGCTGCCATTTCCAACCTTGCAGGAGGGTTGGTCTGCGAGCAGGTTGGGGTTATCCCAATTGATAAAAAAACGCTTAGCAGGGAAGTAAACAGGTTGTTATGAGTGTAAAGCGTGATTTGTTTGATTTACGGGCCAGCTATTCGAAGGCAAGCTTAAGCAAAGCAACCGTTCGGGCCGATCCGGGAGAGCAATTCAGTAAATGGCTGGATGAAGCACTGAATAGTGAGATCAGTGAACCTAACGCCATGGTGCTCTCAACAGTGAATGCCTCCGGCATCCCATCATCCCGTGTGGTATTGCTGAAACAGCTTACAAAAGAGGGTTTTGTCTTTTTTACAAACTACAATAGCCATAAAGCCAGGGATATATATCAAAACCCGAATTGTGCATTACTTTTTTTCTGGCCGGAGCTGGAACGGCAGGTACGTATTGAAGGAGTAGCTGAAAAGATCAGCGCCCGGGCATCCGATACTTATTTTTTGAGCAGACCCCCTGAAAGCCGACTTGCAGCATGGGCTTCTCCGCAGAGTGAAACGCTGGAAAGCAGAAAAGTACTGGAGAATAAGTTGGCCAAACGGAAAAAGCAAATCCAACAAAAGATAACATCCCGGCCTCCGTTTTGGGGAGGATACTTGCTTAGCCCCCATTTGTTTGAATTCTGGCAGGGCAGGCCCGGGCGGCTGCATGACCGGATTGAATACCGGAAACAACAGAATCAATGGGAGATCGTTAGATTAGCACCCTGAATCAATTCATTATGGAATCTATCCCCGCGAAAGTTAATCGTGTGCTGAAAAAGAAGATCCAACGTATGCCATATGGAAATACGGTATGGTTTATGACCATCATATTCCTGTTTGCCATAACCGGGGCATGCCTTTGGGGAGGAGCTGCTATCGGATCTTCAAGGCCATTCAGGTCGCTGGCCCTGATAACTCCCTTGCTTATTAGTTATGCGGTATACCTGTTCACCCGGCAGGAAAACAGAAGACAACAGCTGGGAGCAGGACTGATAATGTTCTTATTTAGTTTTCTTCTTGGAAAATATATTATTTTTTCTCACTTTTATTCCCTTTTGCCTCAATGGATTGGGATCAGCCAAATGAGTCATATAGAAACCGCACTGGCTTATTTGCCGTATATCTTTAATAAAACGCATAGTACATTGTTCCTGAGCCAAATTGACAAAATGTTTGATATTACAGACATGCTGTGGCTTCTGGCAGGGGGATATGTGATATACAGATATCAATGGTTTTCAACATCAGAAGAAAAACAAAAGAAAAAATCAGCGAAAACACGAAAGTACTTTAACCGAAGGTTTCAATAAAAACAGATCAATTATGCGCTTATTTGTGGTTATTTTAATTTTTCCGTTGCTGTTTCCTTTACTTTCAGCAGGACAGAAGATCAGTATGGTAGATTCCGCTCAAAAGTTGATCAATCAAAAGAAATTCAGAACGGCTTATGAGCTTTTGGCTAAAGCCGACCCCGCGAATAATGAGCCGGAGATTTTGAGAAAAAAGACGAGCCTGATGACCCAATACTATGTCACCTCCCTGGATCATGTGATGTTTGCATTGAAAGATTTGGAAGCCGGCGAGTCAGTAAAGGATTACCGTGGTCAGGCCGGTGATTTTGAGCTGTATATTTTTGACCCCGATTCGCTTACCCGGAGGTTGTTGCGAAAAGGTGACAGCAGTTATTTGCTGTATCGTAATATGTCGGATTACTGGTTCGAGCTATATTTGAAATATGGAGAAAACCTTAAAGGGCGGGAGTCTCCGTTGGATACCGTGAAGAAATACAGCCAAAAAGCAATAGAATTTGGAGACCGGCATTATAAAACTACCTACCGGCTGGCTTATTGCTATACTCTTGAGGAGAATTATCAAAAGGCTATACCGCTATTTCATCATAGTATTGAACAAAATGACAGTTTTGCTCCTGCGCATTATAATCTGGGCTATTCTTATCTTTTAACGAATCAATACTCTAATGCGCTGTTGCATGCAAACCGAGCGTTTGATCTCTATCAGGATTCCAGCAGGAAAGCAGATGCGGCCAGGCTGGCCGGGATTGCATTGATGGAAATGGAGGAGCCAAAAAAAGCCCGCATCTATTTTAAGAAAAGCCTGGAAGTAGCCCCGGGCGATTATAATAGCCTGAAAAATCTAATTCAGGTGCATTTTGCCCTTGAACAGAATGAAAAAGCGGATTCCCTGGCAATGGAGATTTTTTCTGCCGCTCCCGAAACACCCCGGATTTTAAATCAGCTCACAGAACTATATATGGCAGCACAAAGAAAACAGCAGTTTTTAGCTTTCCTTAATGATCAGTTGGAGCATTATAATGATGAGCCGCAAGTGCTGGGAAATATTTATTTTGCAAGAGCCAAACTGAATGTAGAGGTTGATCCCGCAGCAGCACGGGAAGACCTGAAAAAAGCCAGAGAGCATTTTAAAAAAGCTTTGCCCAGAGATCATTATGTTTTTGATATTATCCAACAGGCAATGAATTACGTCCGGGAAAAGTGATCGGAGACAAAAAGTAATAATAATTATAGCGTACCGTTATACGTTTAGTTTTTAAAGGGAATTACAGGATATGAATTATGGAAAAGTGGTGTTGGTATGTATTTTGGCCGGATACGGGATCGTTGCCATGGCTCAGTCATCCCCGAAAAATTTACCACGCTACGATCAACAGAAGTTCCACTTTGGCTTTACGTTGGGCATAAATACCATGGATTTTAGCGCAACACCGGTGCCTGATTCCGACAGGATCTCAGATACGGTGTTGGTGATGGAGCCCGTTGCCAAGCCCGGCTTTAATATTGGAATCGTTTCCAGTATGAAGCTGGCAAAATATCTTGATATACGATTTGTGCCCACACTTTCGTTTGGCGAAAGACGTATTCGCTATAAGCTCAGGTTGAATGATACTACCTTGTTGTCTGATGAAAAAATAGTGGAATCAACATATATCGATTTCCCGGTCTTTCTGAAGTATAAATCAAAACGGCTGCATAATTCAAGAGCCTACGTTACTCTGGGGGGAAGGTATAGCCTGGACCTGGCTTCCCAGGCCGAGAAAGGAAAATCAAACGGCAGCCAGGAAATTAAACTCAAACCCCATGATGTCTCCGCCGAAATCGGCGTGGGCTTTGAATTCTTTTTAAATTACTTTAAATTTGGTACTGAATTGAAAATGGCTTATGGATTTTTGAACCTGCTGGAACAGGAAGATAATATGTATGCCAGAGGGGTGGAAAGGCTGAACTCCAAAATGTTTTGGCTTACGTTTACCTTTGAATAATAGTAATAACTTGAAAAACAGTCTGCTGTAAGAAAACTATCAGAAAAGTAATTTTTTTTAAAAAATAATTTGGCAGTTTAAAAACATGCCTTATCTTTGCACTCGCTTTCGCAAAAAGCATATCTGGTCCGTTCGTCTAGTCAGGTCAGGACGCCAGGTTTTCATCCTGGTAACAGGGGTTCGAATCCCCTACGGACTACTTCGCAGAAGCTCAATCCCGAAAGAGGTTGGGCTTTTTTTAGTGGCCTTTTTAGCGATCCCCGCCCCACAGACCGATTTAAGGAATGATGCACAAAGATATTTTATTGGGATGATTCCCAATGGCCTAATTGCAAAAATATCGTATCGCATCGTAAGCTTTGG
>JAWOBQ010000236.1:0-11163 GCA_046484255.1 Bacteroidales bacterium
TTTTTCAGTACTCCCCGTTCGAAAAGAAAATTAGGCGCATGAAAGCGAAGGCTAAAGATAATCATATAGAGATAATGGCTCCGGCAGGTTCTTTTGAGGCATTGGCTGCTGCTATAGAAGCCGGAGCAGGTTCAGTGTATTTTGGCACCGGCCACTTGAATATGCGTTCCGCATCTTCTCAGAATTTTAGCCTTGATGACCTTGAAAGTATTGCTGATAAATGCCATAGCAATGGGGTGCGATCTTATATTACCTTAAATACTGTGGTATATGACCATGAGTTAGCTGAAATGCGACAGCTTATTGAGGCAGCAAAGGCTAATAATATCTCGGCAGTGATTGCCTCCGATATGGCTGTGATCCGGTATGCACGGCAACAAGGGATGGAGGTGCATATGTCAACACAAACAAATATATCAAATATAGAAGCTGTCAGGTATTACTCCCGGTTTGCCGATGTTATGGTAATGGCCCGGGAGCTGAACCTGAACCAGGTGAAAGCCATAACCGATGCCATAGAACAGCAGCATATTTGTGGCCCTTCCGGGCAAATAGTGAAAGTGGAAATGTTTGTTCATGGCGCTTTATGTATGGCGATTTCGGGAAAATGTTATCTGAGCCTGGATATGCTTAATGCTTCTGCCAACCGCGGAGCATGCCTTCAACCATGCCGAAGGGCATATCAGGTAAAGGATAAAAACCATGAGGTGGTGATGGAGATAGATAATGCGTATATTATGTCCCCGAAAGATTTGAAGACCGTGGATTTTCTGGATAAAATCCTCAAAGCCGGCGTGAAAGTGCTGAAAATTGAAGGACGGGGACGCTCTCCGGAATATGTGAAAACCGTAGTTGAAGTATATACCCAAGCCGTGCAGGCATATGTTGAGGATACATTTTCCCATGAAAAGGTAGAAAAATGGGATAAACGGTTGAGAACAGTATATAATCGTGGGTTCTGGGAAGGATATTACCTGGGTAGAAAACGGGGGGAATGGACTGAAAAACCCGGATCACGCGCGACGAAAAAGAAGATTTACGTGGGGAAAGTCACGAATTATTTTGCTAAAATCAAAGTGGCGGAAATCCAAATGCAAAGCGGGCATATGTCCGTGGGAGATGAATTGTTGATCATCGGCCCTACCACCGGCGTACAGCAAGTGCAATTAACAGAAATACGGGTGGATATGAAGCCGGTGGCCTCGGCTGTAAAAGGAAGTACTTGCTCTGTCCCTGTGAATAGTACTGTAAGAAGATCCGATAAAGTGTATAAGCTGATGGATGAAGACCCTGATTTTGGTTTAAATGAACGATATGACTGATTTTCAGCGGTCACTTTTTTGTGCCGGACCAAATCCGCTGATAATTTTAAGTTCCCTTATCCGAAGAGAGTTAAGTATAGAATAAGGGCAGTGATGTGTTTTTTGGGAACGAAGCCTTATCTGCTTTGAGAATATAAACATTTATATATATATTTGTTATTTCAAAAATCAAATTTTATTATGAGAATACCAGTTGAGCGAATGCCGAACCGTTTTTATCCTGACTTTAAAAGAGTAATTATTCGTTTTTATGATAATGGGGAGGAGCGCTCCTATAATCTTGTACAGAAAATTCTGGAAATGGAAGACGAGGAGGTAGAGGTTATTTTGTCTCAGACCTTGCGGGAATTTTCCAAGCGTCACCGGAATCTCACTCAAAAATTTCTGGAGCATTATGAAAAAGCAAAAGAGCTTCTTAAGCACACAGATGTGGGTTTGAAACGTGTAGCTGAGAAGAAAAAATTGCTGATCGGCTCTTATTTTTCACTGGAGTATTCGATAGTCTCTGCCGCTTTTTTTAATCCTTCCATAGTAGAGTCTAATGACCAGACAGGCCTTATTGAAGGGTCGCGCCGCGTAATCGTGAGTTTCCGGGCTACCGGAGAAGGACATGTATCCAGTATTGTTTTTCATACCGGCATAATCGATAAAAATAGCGAATTGCATTTTGAACAGACCGGCAACTATATAGATGAGGCCGAAGTAGTAAAACGATCGAATTATAAGAAAAGCACTTTTATTAAAAAACTCCGGGAAATGAACGTGGATAACACGATCATTTCCCAGGTAATGGGCTTATTAAATGATACTTTTATTTATGGAGAGTTGCGAAAAGCCGTAAAGGATACCCTGCAGCGTAACAATAACAATGAGCGCAAGAAACGGGCTATAAAGCAGATCGTTTGGCTTGCGGATTCTCACTATCAGATACGATTTTCACGGGATACCCATATTTCCGAGCGTGTGATTTTTCCCGTTTCTTATACCGAGCGAAAGGGAATTGAAGATGCACGTTTTGTGCGGTTTATCGATGACAATGATGAGGTTTCGTATTATGCCACGTATACGGCATATGACGGGCATACGATATTGCCGAAACTTATAGTGACAAAAGACTTTGTTCATTTTGAGGTGAAGCCTTTGCATGGAGAAGGAGCTCAAAATAAAAACCTGGCCTTGTTCCCGCGCAAAATTAACGGGAAGTATGTGATGTTGTCGCGGATTGACGGGGTTAGCAGTTATATAGGATTTTCTGATAATCTGAATCTATGGGAGAAACCGCTGAAGATCCAACAACCGGTTTATCCCTGGGAGTATATCCAGGTAGGAAATTGTGGGGCTCCGGTTGAAACTTCCAAAGGATGGCTGGTGATCACCCACGGCGTGGGCCCTATGCGAAAGTATTGCCTTGGTGCTGCTTTATTGGACCTGGAAGACCCCACACGGGAGATCGGCCGGCTGAAAGAGCCGTTATTGGAACCTAATGAAGAAGAACGCGAAGGGTATGTGCCGAATGTAGTGTATTCCTGCGGCCCTATGATCCATCAGGATAAAATAATTATACCCTACGGATTGTCAGATACCAGCTCCGGATTTGTATCCGTTGAACTGGATGTGCTGCTAAAGAGACTTACCGGGGAAAGATAGATTTGCCCCCTTGGAATGATGGCTGAAATCGAAAGGAGCATATCTCCCGGTGCCCGGATCTGTTTCCGGTAATTGCCTGACAATGTATATCAAGAGGCCTTGCGGGGAATTCGTTTGCTTTTCTCGCTTTCAATTAATCGATGGCTTATCTGTAAATATGGTGTATCCTCCGCTTACGGCATCGTTGATGAATGCTGTGACTGCTCCAAAACTTTATGGTATACGTTAATGTATTCATCGGTCATAATGTTCAGGGAGAATCTGGATTCGGCCCATTCGCGGCAATATGTCCTGTTCAGCTCTGAAACCCGGGGAAGCACGTCTGCTGCTTCACGCACGTTGTCTACCAAAAAGCCGGTTTCTCCGTGTTTGATAAGTTCTTTCATGGAACCCTTGTTAAATGCAATAACCGGAGTGCCACAAAACATGCTTTCCGCCACGCTTAGCCCGAAAGGCTCCTGAAAATTGATGGGGTGTAATAATACATAGGCTCCTCTTAGAAGGTTATCCCGTTCAGCAGGATTTGCATTTCCTACATAGCTGATCTGGATTCCATCAATAAAAGGCTTGACCTGCTCCCGGAAGTACTTCTCATCCTGGATGAAACCTGCAATAATCAGTTTTTTGTTTGCTTTTAAGGCTATTTCAATTGCTTCCCGGCACCCTTTATCATGATGGATGCGTCCGAAATATAAAAGATAATCACCGGCGCTGCGGTTTAGTGTAAAATTTTGGGTGTTAATTCCATTATACACATTGGCAATATAATTGAGTTCCGGGCTGCGATCGGCATAACTAATGGACACATAGTGGCTGTTGTTATTGTATTTCTTATATACAGGGATGATCCTGGGAGAAGAAAAACCATGGATGGTTGTTACCATGGGAGTATCGATCAATCTGGAATAGGTTAGTGGCAGAAAGTCAAAATGGTTGTGAATAATATCAAATTTTCCGGCCTGCTCCATTAGCAGGCTGATGTGCATGCATTCCTCTACTTTGGGGTCCGCATTTTTGGCCTCTTCATACCCTTTTTTGGAGGAGTATTGCAATTTGGCACGTGTAATGGAATCTCCGGTTGCGAACAGGGTGACATCATATCCCTTGTCTACCAGTCTTTCGGTGATATTGGAGGCCACTTGTTCCCAGGGGCCGTATTTTCGCGGAGGGGTTCTCCAGGCTACCGGAGCCAGTATAGCAATTTTCATAGTGATATCGTTTAGGTAAATGATTTTTGGATCTTCACTCGGATCATTGAGGCTGGTCTAAACACTCAAAATTTATTGCACCCGCTGAAAATCAAATGTGACCTTTTTAGACTGGACTCAGATATGTTATTGAAAATCCGCTTCATATTTTATAGCATTGAGTACGGTCAAATGTGATATCCAATAGGCCAGGGTGCTTTCAGCCCCCTGGTTCCGGTTTAGCCCTTCACTTCGAAGACCATCGCAACAACCGTGCGTTTCATGATCAAACAGTGGCAGGCGCAATTCGTTATCTCCAAGAAACCATAAGTAAGAAGTGAACATTTTTTCCATGTAGGCCGGTTCTTTAGTGACTTTATAGGCCTGGTAAAATAGTCTTACATTCGCCATAGTGTCTATGGCTTGTTGGTCGAAAAATGCGCGTTCCCCGTTTTTCGGGTACCAGCCGTTACTTCCCACAAGGGAAAGGTATCCTTTGTCCAGTGTTACTTTTTCCAGAAATTGAGTAGCCTGGGTAGCAATTGAAATTATTTTTGTGTCTTCAGTGATCTCGGCTAAATGGAAAAGGCTAAGCGGCAAAATAGCATTATCGTACGTGAGGGCTTCTTCAAACCATGGCCAGTCGCTGCTGCTGCTTTCTTCCCAGCCCTGCATGATCTTCCCGGCCATGTTTTTCATAATTCTTAACATGCCTTCATCGCCGGGATATCGCCTCAAATAATAGCTTATTCCGATAATGGTATTGGCAATGCCCCGGATAGACTCTAATTTTTCAAAGCATTGGACGGAGTGGTCAAAAAGGTCTTTGCCAAATTCCCTGTAAGACTCATTGGGAGCACGGTGTATCAAATATCCCAGAGCCCAGATCGTTCTTCCGAAGGAGTCTTCACTTCCCCTTTCATCCAAAAAGGTTCTGTTGAAGCTCAGGAAATTCCGGAAATACCCGTCCTGGTTTTGCAAATATCGTATATAACTTAAATAAATGGGCATAAACTCCAGCGCCATAGGATCTTTGTTTTGGCGGTTGGCCATTAATACCATGAGAAGGGCCCTGGCGTTGTCATCCAGGCAATAGCCCTCTTTCAGGTTGGGGATGCCGTATTTGGCATGCTGGACAATACCCGTATCATCCGTTAGTCTCCGGATATGTTCCAGGCTGTATTTGGGGATTAAAGCGGTGTCAATAATGAGCTTTCTGCCGGAGACTGTTGTTGCCGGAAGGGCATCGAAAGCATTGAGCAGATCGAGATACTGCTTTCCGATCAAGGGCCAGCGGATTTTTTTCCCATAGTCGTATGCCTTTTTGCGCAGGGAATGTAACTTGTCCGGGTTGTCAAGGATCTCGTTAAGGATATGCGAAAGTTGTTCAGAGTCCTTAAAATTAAATAACCGGCCCCTTCCTTCCGATAAAAGTTCCCGGGCGTGCCAGTAAGGAGTGGATAACACGGCTGCCCCCGCTCCTATAGCATAGGAAAGCGTGCCGCTGGTGATCTGTGCTTCGTTGAGATAGGGCGTAATATAAATGTCACAGGCCGTTAAATATTCAAAAAGCACTTCCTCGGTGAGAAAAGTTTTCAGAAAGATCACATTATCCTGAACGCCCTTGTTCTTTGCCAGCAAACTCAGGTAATTGCGATACTCTTCCCCCGAATGCTTCAAAACCGAGGGGTGGGTTTTGCCCAATATGATATAAAGCAGCTCGGGATGTTTTTTTACAACCGGGGGCAGGGCATTGATCACTGTTTCTATACCTTTGTTGCGGCTTAACAACCCAAAAGTTAACAATACCTTGTGCCCATGAAAATCGTACTTTTCTTTGACCTTTTCGCGGGATAGCCCGGGGTAATCCGGAACGCCATGTTCAATAAGCGCAATTTTACCCGAAGGAATATTATAAATGTCGTGTAAAAAAATAACGGCTTTATGGCTCATAACAACGATCTTATGCGCCACTTTCCCGATTTCTTCTACGATACTTTTTTGTGAAAAAGAAGGCTCGCGGAGTACCGTATGAAAGGTAACGATCAAAGGTAGTTTTAACCGGTATAGTAAGGGAAGGATGTAAACCCCGTCATCGCCGCCAAAAATGCCAAACTCATGATTTAAAATTACCGCGCGTGAATCACTCAGGTTAATATATCTGGCCGCATTGATATAATCGCGCTGATGTTCCTGACGAATAGTAAATTTTACCTCTTCCGGATAATCATGTTCCTGCTCAGCGCCGGGATTATTTAGTGCAACTACATTGGCATGATCGCTGATCTCTTTCTCTTTGGTGTTAGACAATATGGCTTTGATCAGGTTGTTGGTAAATGTGCCGATACCACATTGACGCGGAGGGTAAGTCCCTATATAAGTTAACTTCATGTTAAACCGGGATTTAGTATAGTTGTATAATAGATTACGTTCCAAAGGTACAAAAAATATTCGACCTTGCTACATTAGTATTGCCGTGTTTTTCTTTTTGCCTGCAAAACGCATTCCCTTGCCCCGAAATGATGACGGTGATAACCGGGCTTGCGTAACCCAATAAATGGAACTTTATTGACAGACACTAAATAGGCAGAGCATCCATTAAAGTAATTATTGCTATAATAACAGGAGTGAAATGGTGGGTAACTTCAGGTCTGTTCGTCTTTAATTCCTGTATTCGTGGCTTTCCAGGGCTTTTTATTCTGTTGCCATTTTGTTGGGTAGCTATTCTTTATTTAGAAATATTATAAATTATAATTGCAAAATACTGATAAAAAAGATTTAACAATTTGTTTTTTATTTTTAAACACATAAAGTGGTATAACAATACCAGAATGTATTATATTTGCATCAGCAAACAATTTAATAATATAATAATAAATGGCAAAGCTTTTTAATATATCCGAAGCCACCATCATAGCTTTTCACAGTTTGGCCATGATGGATCACCATAAACGGATTACGGCAGCTGAGGTAGCTACTACTACCCGGGCCAGTAAAAACCATGTTTTAAAGATACTGAATATGCTTAGCCGGCATGGATATGTAAAATCGATCCGGGGTCCCGGTGGTGGGTTTCACCTGAACAAAAATCCGGAAGAGATCGGTTTGCTGGAAGTTTTTGAAATGATGGAGGGGCCCATATTGGCTTCTCCGTGTGGATTAAGCCCGGATCAATGCCCCTTCAGGAAGTGTATTTTTGGTGATATCACTTTCAGGCTTACGGGGATGTTTGTAGACGCTTTAAAAGGGAAAACAGTCAAAGACATTTCAAGATCGAATATTCAACAATTAAAAAATTTAAACATATGAAACCTCCATGCTCAAGCTTTTAACACACAGGAGGATGTTCAAAGTAGAGAGGTTCCATCCCGAAAGGACGGGATAAATATGACCGATTTAATAAAAATTTTGAACATATGAAACCTCCATGCTCAAGCTTTTAACACACAGGAGGATGATTAAATGCAAGGAGGCGAACGAAGCGACTTAAGCGACGAAGAGACGAAGCGACGAAGAGAACTAAGAGACTGAGAGACGAAGCGAACAAAGCGAATTCAGCTAAAACCGGTAAACGATTCAACGGATCAACGATTCAACAATAAAGCCAAAAAAAAAGGCTTTTGCACAGATCAAAAGCAAAAAATATAAAAATTTGAAAATAAGCATTTTCGAAAAATTTAAACATATGAAACGTAAGATCATTAATATAGATGAAAGCAAGTGCGATGGTTGTGGGATATGTGTCCCCAATTGTCATGAGGGTGCTTTACAGATCATAGATGGTAAGGCACGCCTGGTTTCCGGGTTATTTTGTGATGGGTTGGGTGCTTGTATCGGGCATTGTCCTCAGGGGGCCATTACCATAGAATTGCGTGATTCAGCGCCTTATGATGAAAAGAAAGTGATGGAGCGAATTGCCACTCAGGGGGTGAATACCATTATGGCGCATTTAGAGCATTTGCGTGATCACGGGGAAACGGAGTTGTTGAAACAAGCCGTGGATTATATACGGGAACATAATATCGATATGGTTAAAGCCAATGAACAAATGGAAGCAGATGCTGTATCGTCCGGAAAGCCGTATCGGGCGATTCGGGGAGCATCGGGGGATTGTTCAGGAGGTTGTCCGGGTTCAGCAGCAATGGATTTTTCCGCCATCATCGACAATGGAGGGCAAGATACAAGATCATCGGCTAAAGAACAGTCGTCTGATGGCCACGAACAAAAGGAAAGCAGCGACCATAACCCGGCATTTCGTTCTGCATTAAGCCATTGGCCGGTGCAGATGCATTTGATCAACCCGGCGGCTGGTTATTATAAAAACAGGGATGTTGTTTTAGCAGCGGATTGTGTAGCATTTGCCATGGGCAATTTTCATCATCATTTTCTTCGGGGAAGATCATTAGCCATAGCTTGTCCCAAGCTTGATACCAATAAAGATGTGTATGTTGACAAGCTTGTCCGGCTTATTGATCATGCCAACATTAATACATTTACGGTAGTAATGATGGAAGTACCTTGCTGTTCGGGACTGATTCAATTGGTAAAGGCGGCACAGCAAAAGGCCCGGGGGAAAATTCCTGTGAAACAGGTTATCGTTAGCATACAGGGTGAATTGATGAAAGAGGAATGGAATTTATAAGTCAATCAAATAAAAACCTAAAAATCGAATTATTATGAACATGTTTTGTTTTCAATGTCAGGAAGCGGCAAAAGGTACGGGATGTACCATTAAAGGGGTTTGTGGGAAAGAACCACGTACTACCGATTTGCAAGATCTTTTGGTATTTACGTTAAAAGGGCTTTCGTTTTATACGCATGAAGCCCGTAAACAGGGGATAGAAAACGATGAGATTAACAGTTTTATCTTTAGGGCGCTTTTTACTACAATCACGAATGTGAATTTCGATGATGATGCTATTATCGTTTATATTAATCAAGCGGTACAGCATAAATTAGCCGTCAAAGATGTGCTGGAGAAAAAGGGCTTTACTTTTGACCGTGATGAATTGCCGGCTGCGGCTTTGTGGCATGGATATACGATTGATGAACTGGAAAGAAAGTCAAAAAACGTTGGGCCTTTGGAAACGGAGGATGAGGACATTCGTTCGCTACGGGAATTGATCACTTATGGGGTGAAAGGGATAGCTGCATATGGAGAACATGCTGAAAACCTGGGGGAAAAGAAAGCTGAGATCCATGCTTTCATGCAACGGGCTCTGGCTGCCACAACAGATGATTCCCTGAGCGTGGATGAGCTTGTGAAACTTACGCTGGAAACCGGAAAGTATGGCGTGGAAGTAATGGCCTTGTTAGATAAAGCCAATACCTCAGCGTATGGAAATCCGGAGATCACGGAAGTGAATATTGGCACAGGGAATAATCCGGGGATCCTCATTAGCGGACATGATCTAAAAGATATGGAAGAACTGCTGAAGCAAACCGAAGGCACCGGGGTAGATGTTTACACCCATAGCGAAATGCTTCCGGCTAATTATTATCCGGCATTTAAGAAATATGATCATTTTGTGGGAAATTATGGAAACGCCTGGTGGAAGCAAAAAGAAGAGTTTGAATCGTTTAACGGGCCTGTGCTGTTTACTACCAATTGTATTGTTCCTCCTGCAAAGAAAGCTACATACAAGGATAAGGTGTTCACTACAGGATCAGCTGGATTTCCGGGATTCAAGCATATCCCGGATCGTACCAACGGAGGAGCAAAAGATTTCAGTGAGATCATTAAACTGGCTAAAACATGTGAGCCTCCCGTAGAAATAGAAACCGGCAATATTGTCGGGGGATTTGCACATGATCAGGTGCTGCAGTTGGCCGATAAAGTAGTGGGTGCTGTGAAAAGTGGCGCCATTAAGCAATTCTTTGTAATGGCAGGTTGCGACGGCCGGATGAAAAGCCGGGAATACTATACGGAGTTTGCCGAAAATCTGCCACAGGATACGGTTATTTTAACGGCAGGATGTGCAAAATATCGCTATAATAAGTTAAATCTCGGGGATATCGACGGTATCCCAAGAGTCCTGGATGCCGGACAGTGTAATGATTCGTATTCGCTGGCGGTTATTGCGATGAAGCTAAAAGAGGTCTTTGAACTGAATGATATCAACGAATTGCCGATATCGTATAATATAGCCTGGTATGAACAGAAAGCTGTGATCGTTTTATTGGCTTTGCTTTATCTGGGGGTTAAAGATATTCATCTGGGCCCCACCTTGCCGGCATTCCTTTCCCCCAATGTAACCAATGTGTTGGTGGAAAACTTCGGCATTGCCCCTATTGATGAAGTAGAAAAAGATATTGAACTCTTTTTAAGTTAATTTATCATTAGAACACAACCGGCCAGGTAGTCTATCATAAATAGAGCGGTTGTTAATATAGCCGGCTATGATCCCTGAAAAGCAGGGATCTACCGGCTTGTTATTTAACCGCTGAAGGAAAACCTCAGGTTCAAAAAATTTAAAATATATGCAAACGAAAAGTCCATTTGACGCAAAACCCCGGAGCAATCCCCATGGGGTGAATGCCAAAAATATGTATGATAAGCCGGAAGCTATCATTACCCATATTACGTTAAAACCGGGAGAGCAATTACGAAAGCACAGCACTCCGGTGGATGTTATTTTTTATGTTGTAGAAGGCTCCGGAACGGTGCTGATAGGCAATGAGACAAAAGAAGTAAGCCGTGATACCTTGATCGAGAGCCCGAAAAATATCGTCCATTGTTGGTATAATACCTCCGACCAAGACCTTCGGTTTTTGGTGATCAAAACACCAAAGCCTAAAGAGGCTTCTGTTTTTTTTGAATAAGGGGAATGCCTGCTTTAAAAAGCGGACTTCTGATTTTTACCGGTTGTAAAAACAGGGAGTTATAAACCGGACTCTTCTGTTCAATGGCTAAGAGCGTTAATTTTTTTAAATCAACAGGAATTTAGTATAGAGCCACAGTATTTATGTATATTTGAACCTTGAACTGCTCAGTAAAGAGCATTAAA
>JAWOBQ010000257.1:0-4883 GCA_046484255.1 Bacteroidales bacterium
ATAATGTCCGATATCTGCGTTGTTGCTCAAATTTTAAATCCTCATATACGTTAGTATACTGCGGTTTAAAATTTTTTTCACAACCTTAATTTAATATCCGGAAAACCAGTTCTCTCAGTAATTCGCCATCCCCTGTAGAAGCGTTGTTGATCCCTTTGGATTTAAGGTCATATTCTTTAATATCATGAATGATAGCGGCAATTTTCCCGAAGGAATAATTCCGGGCAGCAGCAATGTATTCTTTTGCCAGAAAAGGATGTAAGCCTATAATGCTCGCCAGTTCGCCGGGGTTTTGCGATCTTGACTTATGGATTAACATTAATTTGGTAAAATAATAGTATAGATTTGAGGTGATCCGCAGTAGAGGAAAAGACTTGACGTTGTTGCCAAAATAATCCGCGATTTTATAGGCTCTGGCTATATCCTTGCTGCCGATGGCATTTTGCAATTCAAAAATATTATAATCTTTGCTGATGCCAATATTTTGTTCAATATGGTGATCATTGATCTTTGTGCCTTTTTCCAGGTTGATGATCAGCTTGTCCAGCTCATTGGAGATCTTTGACAGGTCGTTGCCCACATATTCTGTAAGGATTATACTGGCTTTGGGGGTAATGGTAAAACCGCGGTTGGACAAATACGTACTCACCCAGTCGGGTATTTGATTTTCGTATAACTTTTTGGAAGTGAAGATCAACCCTTTCTTTTTAAGGGTTTTGCTTATGGTTTTGCGCCCGTCCAGGGTATTATGCTTGTGCACTAAAACCAGCAGAGTTGATGTAAGCGGATTTTCTATATAAGAAGACAACTTATCCATTTGTTTCAGATGTTGGGCCTCCTTTACTATTACCACATGGTGATTTGCAGCCATCGGGTAACGCTTTGCTGCAGAGATCAGCTGGTTGATTTCTATATCTTTGCCATAGAAAATATCCAGATTAAACTCTTTTTCCGCTTCACTTAGCACATCCTCTTCGATAAGCTCTACCAACTTGTCAATAAAAAACGACTCCTCTCCCTGGAAAAGATATACCGGTTGGTAAACCTTGTTTTTCAGGCTCTGGTATATTTCTTTATATTGGTCTATAACGTTTTTAGCCATAAGAAAACCGATTCTGCTACCGTTACCGCTGTATATTCAGGTAGTTTTTGCAGCTAACAAAGATACACAGAATATTGTTATTTTTACCACATTTTCAAAGCCAATATATGAAGCATACATTATTGAACTTTCCTTCGTATGAGTTTACCATTAAAGGATCCGGAGATCAGGAAAAGATCTTCGATCACATTCGCAAAAAATATGTGGTATTGACACCTGAAGAGTGGGTGCGTCAGCATGTGATCGCTTTTTTATTAAGTGAGAAAAACATTCCGGCCGGGTTGACGGCCGTGGAAAAACAGATAAAATATAATAAAATGAGTCGCAGGGCGGATATTGTTGTTTTTAATTCTGAAGCCAGGCCTTTACTTATCGTCGAGTGCAAGGCCCCTACGGTTGAGATCACCCAGGAAGCATTTGCTCAAATCGCCCGCTATAATGTGGCAATGCGGGTGGATTACCTTATGGTTACCAATGGGATCAACCATTATTATTGTAAAATGGATTATGTAAACTGGACGTATGATTTTCTCAAAACCCTTCCGGAATATAAAAACTGGTAACTCTCCGCTTTCACTAACTGATCAGGGAATTTTTTATTTTTCATGGCCGTTAACGGCTTATTATGTATTTTTGAACTTGGTTTTAGACGGTATTTTTCCGCAAGTCTTGGCTTTTTGAACGGGATCAATAATATAAACATACAGTAAGTTACTATGAAACAGAGGGTTAAATACTTTTTTCTTATACTTTTTTTGCTATTTTCTGTAAGCCTTGCGTTTTCCCGGGAGGAGCCATTAAAGGGTGTTTTGATAGCGAAAGTAAAACCCGGTTATCAGGAGGTTGTTGTGGATGGGGAAAGTTCACCCTGGATGGCTGTTTGGAAAGGTGAAATTCCGGATTTAGTATTTGAGCGAAAATTTCCCGGCAAGGAAACGTTTTCAGAGCAAAAGCGGGAAGAGAACCCTCAATATGTAGATCTTTCGCTAATCTATGAAGTCCGTTTTAATACGGGCTATGCTCTTCAGCAGGCCAAATTATTATTGTTGCGCTCGGGTTGTTTTTCCTATGTGGAAGAAGTTTTTTTGCCCGGGCTTTTCACCCCTTCCTATATGCCGGATGATCCCGGGATCGGACAGCAGTATTATCTGGAGAAGATCAATGCCTACAGGGCCTGGAGTGTGCTAAAGGGGGATACTTCCATGGTTGTGGGGATCAGTGATACGGGAACGGAGTTAGACCATCCGGACCTTAACGATAATATTGCATATAATTATGATGATCCTGTGGATGGGACTGACAGTGATAATGATGGATATGTGGATAACTTTCATGGATGGGACCTGGGCGAGGGCAACAATGATCCCGGTGTAAATTCTCATGCGCATGGGGTTCTTGTTTCCGGAGTGCTGGCGGCCACTACCGACAATAATGAGGGAATGGCCGGTGTAGGCTTTAAAAATCGTTTCCTCCCCATAAAGATCGACGACCCGTATGGAAAGCTTATTATGGGATATGAAAGCATTGTTTATGCGGCTGATAATAACTGTGCTGCAGTGAATTGCAGTTGGGGAGGAAAAGAAGGAGCCGGAGAATACGGGCAGGATATTATTAATTATGCAACCTATAATAAAGATATGCTGGTGGTGGCAGCGTGTGGAAATAGCAATAATGAAGTAGAACTTTTTCCGGCTTCTTATGAAAATGTGATCAGTGTAGCAGCGACCAACCGTAAAGACTATAAAGCATCATTTTCAACCTATAATTATTCGGTTGACATTGCCGCACCGGGGAGGGATATATACAGTACATGGGTAAACGGCAATTATTTAAGCAGCAGTGGAACTTCCTTTGCCGCCCCTATGGTTTCCGCTACTGCCGGCTTGCTCAGAGCTCATCGCCCGCATCTGAACGCTTTGCAAACCGGGCAGCAACTCAGAATGACCACAAGGGAAATATACGATAAGCCATTTACAAAAACTTTTAACGATCAATTGGGATCTGGCATCCTGGATATGTACAAAGCCCTGAAAGATAGTTCTAAATCTTCTGTGCGGTTTTCGAAGATCTTCTGGAACCGGCAGGGCATGCCCGGAACCCCTTATGATACGCTTTTAATATCCGGAAAGTTTACCAATTACCTGAAAGCAACTCCTTTGAATTCTACAGCCACATTGCGGTGTGATCACCCCGCCGTGGTCGTGCTGGACTCTGTAATTTCCATTGGAGCCCTTCAGCCCCTGGGGGAACTTCAAAACCATAATAATCCGTTCCGTATTATTGTCCTTCCTAATATGCCTGTGGATGAAAAAGTCCATTTTAAATTGCATTATCAATATAAAGAACAGAAAGATTATCAGTATTTTGATCAGGTGTTTAACCGCGAATTCTTTACAGTGAATACGGGAAATTTTAAAGCCACATTTAATTCTACGGGCCGGATGGGTTATAATGATGATCACTTTCAGGAAGGAGAAGGGTTAACGCATACTAATCTGAACAAATCAATGCTTAATACAGGGGGGCTTGTGGTCGGGAGCAGCTCGTCCCGAGTTAGCAGTGCAGTGTATGGGGAAACCGGTTTTGATCATGATTTTTCTATCATGAATTCGTTACATAAAGCAGATACTACCTGGGCGGATCACTATGAACGGCAATACCGCTCTGTTTTTAATGATGATTCGGCAGGAGCTCTTAAAACAGGTTTGACAGTTACGCAAAATATTTTGGACTGGACCGCAGCAAAAGATAATGATTATATTGTTGTGCAATATATTATCAGGAATGATCAGGCAAATACCATCAACAACATATACGCTGGTTATTATATTGACTGGAGCATTCGTCACAGTCATAAAAATCGTGCTGAATGGCATGATGTATTAGAAATGGCTTATGTGTATGATACAGACGGATATGGCGCAGGAGGGCTGAAGTTGCTGGAAGCAGCAGCTCCGGTATATCAATATGCTTTTGATAACGACGGAGCTGATAATAGTATTACGCTCAATGACGGCTTCGCGGATTATGAAAAATGGCTGGCATTGAAAACAAAAAGAGAAAAAGCAGGTTTTGAGCTGACGAAAGGAAATGATGTTTCCCATTTGCTGAGTTCAGGTCCTTATAGCTTGAACCCGGGAGATTCCCTGGTGATAGCTTATGCCATTCTTGCCGGAAACCACTTGTTGGAGTTGGAACAAGCTGCTGAAAGAGCATACTATAAATATCATAATGTGAGCGATGTGGAAAGGGAAACGAATGAAAACAGCCTGTCTGTATTTCCGAACCCCGCAACCACCGAATGTGTTATTCAAATGGAGCATGCTACGCAGTGGACCTATGAAATACGGACAATAGACGGAAAGCTCAGGAGCAGGGGAAAGTTTTCCGGTAAAAAACATAGCTGTGATCTAAGCGCCCTGGCTTCCGGAGTTTATATGCTACGTATCTATAGCCCGAAGGCCAATTATGTACAAAAATTAATTTTGAAGTGATGAATCCCCTCGGAAAAGGGTACATTCGGTTTTCAGAAGATGAAATCAACTCTTTTTCAGGGAGGAAGTAAAAATGATTTTCAGCGGTTGTGAAAAATTTGTATTTTTATACCCGGCTTATATAATAAAAGCAACGGTTTACTCATTAAGATTGGGTAGTTTTTTATGTAAAGAAAAAAGATTATTTTTGCATCAGTTAGAAATTTAACAATCTGTTATCATGACACGAACTATTTTGCATATCGTTTTGATCGCCGGCATTATTGTCCTGGCATACCTTGTATATA
>JAWOBQ010000321.1:0-3548 GCA_046484255.1 Bacteroidales bacterium
TGATGAATTTCGCATGGAAAGTGCTGATGTGCTGGGCGGATGGGAAATTGCAGAGGAAGACATCGTTCCTGTCTTTCTGGACATCCTGAAAGATACTGAAGATTCGGATGCTGTTCGCCTGGCCGTCGTCCATGCTGCGCGCAGGATAGGCGGTGCAGCGGAAGATATCGCGCCGGAGTTGGCAAAGGAAGACGTCTCGCCTGTGTTGCTGGACATTCTGAAAGATGGGATAAGACCGGCGGATTCCCGTCGTCAAAGACGGCTCCACATATTTTGGTCCCTATGCCAATGTAAAAATGATGCATACCCTTCTGGAGCTGATAAGTAAAATCTTCACCCTGCGAACCTGTAAATATGACCTGAGCAAAGAAAACATCCGCAAAGGAAAATTTAAAGTTTGCCTGGAATATCATATTGGCAATTGCAAAGGCCCCTGTGAAGGGCTACAGGAAGAGCAAGAATATGATCAAGCTATTCAACAGATTAAAAAAATTCTCAAAGGAGATATTACGCTGGTGATCCGGCAATTAAAAAACCAAATGCATCTGCATGCGGAAAGGCTGGAGTTTGAGCAAGCACATATTTATAAAGAAAAAGTAGAAAGCCTGGAAAAATACCAAAGCCGTTCAACAGTTGTAAGCCCGCACATAAAGAATGCAGATGTGATCAGTTATCAGCAGGACAACAAGGTATTTTATGTAAACTATCTGCGGATCATAGACGGAGCCATCGTACAATCTCACACCATGGAGTTCAAAAAGAAACTGGAAGAAACGCCGCAGGAGTTGTTACCATTAGCGATCATGGAATACCGCCAGCGGTTTCACAGTGATGCCACAGAGATCATCCTTCCCCTCTCCATAGATATTTCCATTCCGGGCGTAAAGCTGAGCGTGCCCAAAATCGGGGAAAAGAAATCGCTGCTTGATTTATCCATGCGTAACCTTAGCTATTACAGAAAAGAACGGGAAAAACAAAAAGACTTGCTTGACCCGGGCCGGAATCGCCGGCGGATAATGGAAACCATGCAAAAAGACCTCCGGCTGAAAGAGCAACCAACGCATATTGAATGCTTTGACAACTCAAACATTCAAGGCGGGCATGCGGTAGCGGCTATGGTCGTCTTTAAAGAAGGGAAGCCCGACAAGAAAGCCTATCGCCATTACAATATCAAGAACGTAACAGGAGCTGATGACTATAAAACCATGGAAGAGGTTATATTCCGCCGCTATAAACGCCTGCTGGCTGAAAATAAACCACGGCCGCAGTTAATTATTATTGATGGCGGCAAAGGACAACTGAATGCGGCGATGAAAAGCCTGGAAAAACTTGAACTGCATAAACAAATTGCTGTCATTGGAATAGCCAAACGCCTGGAAGAGATATACTTCCCCGGCGACCCGGTGCCCATATATTTAGATAAACGCTCGGAAACGCTAAAGATCATTCAACAAGCCCGGGATGAAGCTCACCGTTTTGGAATTACACACTACCGGAAAAAACATCAAAAAACCATGAGGGAATCTCAACTCCTGCAAATCCAGGGTATCGGCAAAAAAACAGCCGGGAAATTATTAAACGAATTTGGCTCTGTCAGCCAGTTAAAAAAAGCAGAACCCCAACAAATAGAAACCCTTGTGGGAAAACAAAAAGCAAAAATCTTGCACGACTACTTAAGAAACCACAAAACCCTTTAGCCCCTGTTATAGGATTCTTCCTCCACCGGCAGGGTTGCCGGGAAAAGCAAAAAAATAGCTTGACGCTTTTCTATGGTCGTGTTTCGCGTATCCCTATGATTTCGGGCCCTCTGTTGCCTGTCAGAATAGTCCCTTGATATTCCCGTTTTCGTCCACATCAATATTTTCCGCCGAAGGCACTTTCGGCAGGCCGGGCATACGCATAATTTTTCCGGAAACAGGAACCACGAAACCTGCACCGGCATTAAGTTCGACGTCGCTGATATGAATAGTAAACCCTTCAGGTCTTCCCAACAGGTTCTTATCATCAGAAAGGGAGTTCTGGGTCTTGGCTATACAAACAGGGAGGTTTCCAAAGCCCAGCTTATTGATCGCCTCAATATCTTTTTTCGCTTTTCGGGAATATTCCACGCCGCCGGCACCATAAACTTTCTTTGCGATCGTATGCACTTTCTTTTCAATACTCCAGTCAAAATCATAGAACGGCTTAAAGCAGGTGGTACATGCCGCGGCCGTATTTTTCACTTTTTCGGCCAGCTCGAGTGCTCCCTTGCTCCCTTTTTGGAAACTTTCCACGATCGAAGCTTCCACCCCTTTTTTTTCCACATGCTCTTTTATGATCGCAAGCTCTTCTTCTGTGTCCGAGTGAAAACGATTAATCGCAACCACAGGCGCTAAATTAAAGAAGGCCATATTTTCCATATGCTTGTCCAGGTTAGGCAATCCATTTTTCAGAGCCCGGAGGTTTGGCTTATTCATGTCTTTTGCCCCGCCATGATACTTCAATGCGCGCACTGTCGCCACCACCACTACAGCATTAGGCATAAGGCCCCCATACTGTGCTTTAATGTTGAGGAATTTTTCCGCTCCCAGTTCGGAGGCAAAGCCTGCTTCCGTAACTACATAGTCGCTCAAAGACAAGGCCATTTTAGTGGCTATTAAGGTATTCGTGCCTGTTGCGATATTGGCAAAAGGGCCACCATGAATAATGGCAGGGTCTCCTTCCAGGGTTTGTACCAGGTTAGGTTTAATCGCATCTTTCAATATGGCGGCCATAGCCCCGTGCGCATTCAGGTCGCGGGCAAAAACCGGTTCTTTTTCATAGGTATACCCCACAAAGATATTCCCCAAACGCTCTTTCAGGTCGAACAGATCACGAGATAATGTAAGAATAGCCATTACTTCGGAAGCCGCCGTGATATCAAAGCCGGTTTCGCGGGTAACCCCTTGCATTTTCCCGCCCTGCCCTATGGTAATATGCCGCAAAGAACGGTCATTCACATCCACTACCCGTTTCCACTTGATCTCGTGGGGGTCTAAATAAAAAGAACGGTTACGGTGATGAAGTGTATTATCTATTAAGGCCGCCAGCAAATTATGAGCCTTCTCCACAGCCGAGAGATCGCCGGTAAAATGCAAGTTGATATCTTCCATGGGAAGCACCTGGGAATAGCCCCCTCCTGCAGCTCCTCCCTTCACACCAAAAACCGGCCCCAAAGAAGGCTCGCGTAATACAACCAATGCCTTGCTGCCAATCCTGTTTAATCCCATCGATAACCCAATGGAAATGGTCGTCTTTCCCTCACCCGCCGGAGTCGGCGTCATGGCCGTTACTAAAATTAACTTCTTCGCAAGGCTGCCCTGATCCCCCGCCAAATGCAATGGAAGCTTGGCCTTATAATCCCCATATAATTCCAGATCCTTTGCCTTCAATCCCAGCTTCTCGCCTATAGATACTACCGGCTGTATTGCTGCTTCATGAGCAATTTGAATATCACGCTTCATAATCAAATAACTTTATTTTTTTTTTGCAGCCTTGTCGGGCGCGGTTTCGGCGCTATGGACGGGATA
>JAWOBQ010000259.1:0-4141 GCA_046484255.1 Bacteroidales bacterium
CACAAATCTCAGCCGAGGATTTACATGAGATGGTTACAGGTTCTGAAAAATTCGTTTTGCTCGATGTAAGAGCACCTCTGGAGTTTGAAGATGAACATATTAAGGGAGCTATTAATATTCCTGTGGCTGATTTGCGTGAAAGGTACTCCGAACTAAAAAAGGGGGATGCCATTATTTTGCTTTGCAGCTCAGGGAATCGTAGCAGTCTGGGCGTGAGTATTTTGGGACAGCACGGGTTTAAAAACCTTCATAATGTTGCGGGAGGCATGACCGGATATAGCGCAGCCGGATACGCCAAGCGATGCGCTGTTTGTCAAAACCCGCACGGTTCAAGGTTTTATTTAAATGTTAAGGAAGTGAAAATCCATTTTAAACAGTAAAAAATGGAAACGATTGCTTCAGTTTTTACAGATACCAACTGGTCGCCTTATGCAGTCGGCATAGGCATTGGGATTTTGAGCTGGCTGAGTTTTTTGATATCGGGCAAACCCATTGCCACCTCTACTTCATTTGCCCGTACCGGGGGTATGATAGAAAATCTTATTACAGGAGAAAAAGCAGAACAAAGGCCCTATTTTAAAAAGATTAAACTCCTGATAAACTGGCAGTGGATGCTGGTTTTAGGAGTTGTTATAGGGTCATTCCTGTCGGCCATCATTTCAGGCGATTTACAAACAAATGCCTGGGTGCCATCACTCTGGGCTTCAGCTTATGGCGATAGTGCAGTCCTCAGGGTACTTGTCGCTTTGGCAGGAGGTGTTATTCTTGGCTTCGGTGCGCGCTTTGCCGGAGGATGCACCAGCGGTCACGGCATCAGCGGCACACTGCAGCTTGCCGCTTCAAGCTGGGTTTCGGCCATCTGCTTTTTTATAGGAGGCATTATAACTGCCCATATCATTTATCTTGTTATTGCATAACTCAAACCAGGTCATAATGGAAACAAAAAAGCAAGTTTTAAAAACAAGGCAGGAGGCAAAGGATAAAGAACCAGCGGAAGATAGAAGACCCTTATTCTTTGGATTGGGCTTTGGCATCCTCTTCGGCTTTCTGCTGCATAAGGGTGGAGCAACCAAATACGATGTGATTGTTGGCCAGTTGCTTCTCACCGATTATACAGTTTTGAAAATTATGCTCGCGGCAGTGGCAACAGGTATGATTGGTATATATTTTATGAAATCGCTGGGCTGGATTAAGCTTTCGCTTAAGAGCGGCTCGGTGGGTAAAAATGTGATTGGCGGCCTTATTTTTGGTGTTGGTTTTGCCGTGCTCGGCTATTGCCCTGGCACTATTGCCGGGGCTATTGGTAACGGATACCTGGATGCCATAACAGGTGGACTGGCCGGTATAGTTCTGGGTACCTGGATTTTTGCGCTAATGTATCCCGGGTTAAAAAACGGTATTCTGAAAAAAGGCTATTTCGGCGATATTACTATACCGCGACTGTTAAAGGTAAACGACTGGGTGGTGGTAGTGCCTGCAGTTGGTATTATAGTTCTGTTGCTGTTCTGGATTGAGAAAGCAGGTTTTTAAAAAATAGCTAAATATGGAAGTCCATATGAAAACTGTTTTTGAGTATTTGTACATAGCCATCGGCACCTTTGGTGTCGCCACTATTGTATGGGGCGTTGTATTAACCGTTTACAGGTTGTTGAAACTGGAATTCAGCAGGTTGAAAAATAAGTCAATTTACCGTGACCGGGAATCGGCCCGCCATCAGTTTGCTTCGTATCTTTTATTGGCGCTGGAGTTTCTGATTGCTGCTGATATCATTGCCACGGTTATTCATCCTACATTTGAAGAGATTGCCATCCTGGCCAGCATTGTTGCCATCAGAACAGTGGTCAGCTACTTTTTGGAAAAAGAGATCAGGAATTTCAATGCTATAAATAAGCAGGGAGAATCTTTTGCTTAAAGAAAGTAGCCGGGAATTAGAAAGAGATAAGATATTAACATGGTAAAAGTAGATTGTGCAGGGTGTGTAACAGAGAGATAAAAAAAATTTAACATAAAAGAATTCAGGGGATGAGATGAATAAAAGAAAATTAATTGTAATAGGAGGAAATGCTGCAGGTATGACAGCTGCATCGAAGATCAGGCGAGAGCAGCCTGAGCGTGAGATTATCGTATTCGAGCGGGGAAATCATACCTCCTACATTGCCTGTGGAATGCCCTATTACATTGGCGGTCAGGTTGAATCCGAGGAACATCTGATTGTCCGTAAACCTGAAGTCTTCAGACAAAATCAGGATATTGACGTGCGAATTCGCCACGTAGTAACTGAAATTGACCCGAAGAATAAGAGCGTAAAGATCAAAAATCTCGATGAAGAAAAGGATTTCCGGGAACAATGGGATGACCTGCTTATAGCAACAGGAGCTTCCCCAATTGTACCTAAAATGGAAAACATTGATGCCAGTGGAGTTTTTGCCCTTTCAACGCTTCAAAACGGGATAGATGTATTCAATTTCATTAAGGAGAAAGATCCGGCTAAGGCAGTAATCGTGGGTGGTGGCTATATTGGCATTGAAATGGCTGAAGCCTTTCTAGGGAGCTCAATTGATGTTACCCTGATCGATATGGCGCCGCAACTGATGACTACCCTGGATAAGGATATGGCAGACCTTATTCTTGAGTACATGACTCAACAGCAGGTAAAGGTTTTTCTGGAAGAGAAATTGGTGAAATTTGAAAAAAATGCCGACGACAGCGTAAAATCGGTAATAACTGACAAACAAGCCATCCCTGCTGACATTGTCATTTTGGGAATGGGTGTAAAACCCAATGCTGAACTGGCAGCCCATGCCGGCATAAAATTGGGCGCAAAAGGGGCTATCCGGGTGAACAAAGGTCTTGAAACCTCTGTACCCAATATTTGGGCAGCAGGAGATTGTGCCGAATCGTTTCATCTGCTTACCCAAAAGCAGGTTCATATCGCATTAGGTACCGTTGCCAGTAAACATGGGCTGGTTGCAGGCATCAATATAAGCGGCGGAAGCGCTGAGTTCCCAGGCGTCTTGGGAACTGCCATTACAAAATTCAATGAGATGGAAATTTCGCGCACAGGCCTATCCGAAAAAGAAACCAAAGATTTGGGAGTTGATTATGAGTCCGCGACAATTACCTCAGTTACCCCGGCAGGCTACTATCCCGGTTCAGAAAAAATAAGCGTGAAACTTGTGGTAAACAAAGAAAGCCAGGGAATTTTAGGCGGGCAAATTGTTGGCTTCAAAGGTGCAGCCAAGCGCATCGATACCATTGTAACGGCAATTACTGCCGGGTTTACCGTACAACAATTAATGGATCTTGATCTGGCATACGCCCCACCATTCTCTACCGCATGGGACCCGGTACAAATAGCTGCACGAAAATTAGTTTAATTAATTTCTAAATATGGAAAAAGCCCTTGAACCCTATTCCGATGTGATTCAATATCTTAAATTGAATTATATAAATCTTGTATTTATCCTTTTATTCGTAGTTGCAGGTTTTTTGCGATATGAATCTGTTGTTGGTATTGCCTACGAAAACAATTCCACAGAAGCCATAAAGTTAATACTTGAAACAGTAAATAATGTGGAGGGGGTTTTAAAAGGTGATAAAAAGCCCGCCATCATGATTAATGAACTGGGCAAAAACACCATAAATATAAAAGTGATGTTTTGGGTTGATACATTTTATACTACTAAACAATCTGTGCATAATAGCATCCGATCAAAGCTTATGAATGATGATGTTGTTGCATTAATTGACAACGGCTTCACTCTGCCGGCATCTGTTATCGAGTTAAAAAATTTTGAACCTTAATTCCTTTGAACCTGAAAGTTCAGACAAATGAGTAGGATCAACAAAACCATAAACTGTTTTTAATACAAAAGATTTTATTGTCAAACTTAAAAATTTATTATTGTGAGCAACAAAAAGCAAATTATGCAACCCGCTCTGCCATATGCAGAGAATTCACTGGAGCCGGTAATTTCAGCAAAAACTATTAGCTATCACTATGGTAAACACCACAAAAGCTACGTGGATAAGCTGCTTAATTGGGACTTTGCTGCCAATAACCTGAAATAGGATACCTAAAACCATTGACAGACAAGCAGAATACCCTGTTGGTAACATGTCTTATTCATAACATATCATA
>JAWOBQ010000263.1:0-3451 GCA_046484255.1 Bacteroidales bacterium
CATTACCGTAAGTGATTTTAGCGAGGGGGCAGAAGCTATCGATGATGATCAAGGCACTATAGTTGATGATGCAGAGGTCATTATGAGCAACGTACGCATTGCCAATAAGCGGTTGGAGGATGTTGCAATGATCGTTAAGAAAGAGCAGAAACCGGATATTGTCATTGGCGATGAGGGATTAAAGAAATTTGGGTCGTTTACGATTGATGAAGAAGAGGACCGCCTGATCTTTAATGATACATCAACAAGTAGTCCGCAGGAAGATTAACGCAAAAACCTTATTTATATCCCGGGACTTCCCTGATGAAGTTTCGGGATTTTTGTTTCATGAGCCCGGATAAAACTATGAATGAACAAATGAAGTATGATCAACGAGGCGTATCCGCTGCTAAAGAAGATGTGCATAATGCCTTGAAAAACATGGATAAAGGATTGTACCCCAATGCTTTTTGCAAGGTTGTCCCCGATATACTGGGCGGTGACCCTCAGTATTGCAATGTGATGCATGCTGATGGTGCAGGCACTAAGTCTTCGCTGGCTTATGCCTATTGGTGCGAAACCGGTGATATTTCCGTATGGAAAGGAATAGCCCGGGATGCTATTGTTATGAATATTGATGATCTGTTATGTACCGGGATTACGGATAATATTTTGCTTTCTTCTACGATCGGCCGGAATAAGAACCTGATCCCCGGAGAAGTGATAGCTGCATTAATTCAGGGAACGGAGGAGTTCCTCCGGGAACTGCGCCGGCTGGGAATCGGCATTTACCTTACCGGAGGGGAAACGGCTGATGTCGGGGATCTGCTGCGTACGGTGATTGTAGATTCTACCGTAACCGCGAGAATTAAAAGGAGCGAGATCATTGAGAATAATATCCGGGACGGTGATGTTATTGTAGGACTGGCTTCGTTTGGAAAAGCCTCTTATGAGGATCACTATAACAGCGGAATGGGAGCTAACGGACTTACTTCTGCTCGCCATGATGTGTTTGACAAATCAGTAGCACATAAATATCCGGAAACTTTTGATCCCGCGCTTTCCCATGAGCTGACCTATACCGGTAATATGAAGCTTACCGACCCTGTAGGCATAGATGGCATGGATGCAGGAAAAATGGTGCTTTCGCCCACTCGGACATACGCCCCTGTGATCAGCCGGATCCTGGAAAAGCACAGAGATAAGATCCATGGGATGATCCATTGTAGCGGTGGGGCACAAACTAAAGTGCTGAACTTTATCAATAAATTGCAGGTGATTAAGGATAATATGTTTGAACTGCCCCCATTGTTCCGGATGATCCGGGAACAATCCAAAACTCCCTGGAAAGAAATGTACCGGGTATATAATATGGGGCATCGTATGGAAATATATACCCGGGAAGATGCCGCTGAAGCGCTTATTGATATTGCAACGTCTTTTGATGTGGAGGCCAGGATCATCGGAAAGTGCCGGGCCGCCGAAAATCCCCGGCTCACTATACAATCCGAATTTGGAACTTTTACATACAATAAAAGCTAATATATATGATGACGAAGCAAACAGATATGCTGGATAAATTGCAGGAATTTAAACAAAAGTATGAAGAGATTGAGCAACAAATGAGTGACCCGGATATTATTGCAGACCGGAAACGTTTTGTGAAGCTCAGTAAAGATTACAAGGAACTTGAACCTCTGGTGGAAGCCTGGCATGAATATAGAAAACTGGAAAGTAATATACAATCGGCCCGCGAGATCATCAACAATGAAAGTGATGAAGAGTTTGTGAATATGGCTAAGGAAGAATTGCAGCAATATAATAAACAAAAAGCTGAACTGGAAGAAAAAGTAAAACTCTTATTAATACCTAAAGACCCTCAGGACAGTCGTAATGCAGTAATGGAGATCCGTGCGGGAACCGGCGGAGATGAAGCCGGAATATTTGCCGGAGACCTTTTTCGTATGTATTCTAAATATATAGAAAATAAAGGGTGGAAAATGGATGTGATCAGTAAAACGGAAGCTGCCTCCGGTGGGTTTAAAGAAATTATCTTTAATGTGGAAGGAGATGATGTTTATGGTATTCTGAAGTATGAATCCGGTGTACACCGTGTACAACGCGTTCCACAGACAGAAACGCAAGGGCGCGTGCATACATCGGCGGCTTCCGTAGCGGTCCTCCCTGAAGCTGATGAATTTGATGTGGACGTGAAGGAGGCCGATATCAGGAAAGATACATTTTGTGCCTCAGGGCCCGGCGGGCAATCTGTAAATACTACGTATTCCGCCATCAGACTGACGCATGAACCTACCGGCATTGTTGTGACCTGTCAGGATGAAAAATCCCAGCTTAAAAACCTGAATAAAGCCATGAAAGTCTTGCGCAGCAGGATTTATGAAATGGAATATCAAAAGTATATCAACGAAATTGCCTCGAAAAGAAAAACCATGGTCTCTACAGGCGACCGCTCTGCTAAAATCCGAACGTATAATTACGCGCAGGGACGAGTGACAGACCATCGGATAAACTTGACAATCTATAATTTGCAGAATATTATCAATGGAGACCTGGATGAATTGATTGATAAACTGAAAACAGCTGAAAATACGGAAAAACTCAAAGAATCAGTAGGAGAGTAACCGGGATATATGAAGCGAGCGGGTAAGCATAAAGCCATGGAGAAAACACCTGGTTTATAGGTAAATGATTAAATATAGTGGTATGAATAAGACGGAATTACAAAATATTATCAGGCAGAAGCGATCATTTTTATGTATTGGCTTAGACAGTGATATCAATAAGATCCCCCCTCATTTGAAGGGAATGGATGATCCCGTGTTTGAGTTTAACCGGCAGATCATTGATGCTACCTGTGATCTGGCCGTAGCATATAAACCAAATCTTGCCTTTTATGAAATCCGGGGTGCTGAGGGTTGGCGTAGTTTGGAAAAAACCATTGAGTATTTAAATGGAATGAAACAGAAAGTGTTTACCATTGCCGATGCCAAACGCGGAGATATTGGCAATTCCTCCAAATATTATGCTGAAACTTTTTTGTCTGCCACGAAATTGAATTTTGATGCAGTAACGGTTTCTCCCTATATGGGAAAAGATTCATTAGAGCCCTTTTTGCAATATCAGGATAAATATGCCATTATCCTGGCCCTTACTTCCAATCCCGGATCTGTTGATTTTCAATGCCCTGAAAAGCAAAGCTCTTTTTGTCCGGAAAAATCGGGGATCAAGACACCGGAAAGCAAATACCTTTATGAACAGGTACTGACACGTTCTTATGACTGGGGGACAGATGAAAATATGATGTTTGTGGTAGGGGCTACGAAAGCCGGGATGTTACAGAAAATCAGGCAACTTGTTCCCTGTCATTTTCTTTTAATCCCCGGAGTAGGAGCCCAGGGAGGAAGCCTTGAGGAAGTGGCACGTTATGGAATGACACAAAATTGTGGCTTGC
>JAWOBQ010000325.1:0-4938 GCA_046484255.1 Bacteroidales bacterium
TTCAATTCCGTGGATAGTTTATGATAGGCCAGGGGGGCTTTCTCTTCCGGTTGTTCGTAGTGATAGCGTTTTCCATAGGCCTTGAGTTTCCAGCCTGTGAAGTTTTTCCACCGGGAAGAATAGGCATAGTTGATGCGTCCTTCTCCTGCCAGCTCGTTGGATCCTGTGCTGTAAAGGGGAGCCAAACGGAAGGTTAGTGGATAGGAAAATACCGGGTCGTTATAGAACAGCCAGCCGGCCATAAATTTATCGGTTACGTTATAGCCCGCGATGGGTGTATGGAAAAGGAATTTTGTGCGTTCACGCGGCAGATGATAAAGCCATTTAACCCGTAATCGGCCATATCGGGAAAACAACCTGGTGCCGTCGTACTGATTGAAAAACCTGCTGGTTTCCGGGAGTTTATTTTCAGGGTCAATATGGATCCGGGTATTTTTATCGGTCTTTACCGTGATGGTTTGTTTATCTTCAAAGCCGTCAACTGTCAGTTCTTTCACCTTGCCTTCCCGGTCTTCATAGGTCATGTGAAAGGGGGCCGACAGGTCTCCTTTGTTCTTTATTTTGATATGGATGCTGTCGCCATCTTCTTTGACGCTTCTGATGGCGTAGTTGGCCCGTTTGCTGGTGGTAAGCATTTCATTCACAAACCACTGGCCATGTTCCGGAAATTCTTCTTTCAGGTGGTGGTAAAAGTTGGCGGGGGATGGGTGTTTAAATTTCCAGTTATTGAAAAAGCGTTGCATAGCAGCATCAAAAGATTCTTCACCAACCAGGCTGCGGAAATAATACAATTGCAGGGCGGCTTTATTGTAAGCATGGATAAAGTATTCGGTGGTAGAATATTCATCGGTATGCAGTGTGGAAGGTTTGTCTTGCTCTTTGTTTGCCAGTAGCTGGTATGCCAGCCGGGACTTGTCTTTATATTCAAGCTTTTCCAGGCCGAACAGGTTTAGAGTCATGGCATTGCTGCTTAAGATTTCCAGCAAATTTTGATTGGGGAATTTTTGTTCCATATAGACAAGCTCATACATGGAGGTAAGGCCTTCGTCCATCCAGGGATGTGCGCGTTCATTGAAGCCCAGTATCCCATAAAACCAGTTATGCCCGATCTCGTGCATGATCACAATCTCCTGGTCTATACCTGCAGCGACATCGACAATGGTAAGCATAGGATATTCCATGCCTCCGCCGAATTGATCTGCGGATTGTACTACAGTGAATTGATCGTAAGGGTAGGGGCCGGCTTTTTCACTGAAGAAGTTGATGGATTCCCGGATAACGGAAAGATAATCCTGCCAGTGCGTTTTGTCATTGCGGTACAAAATGTTGGCTGTAACTTCTTTATCGGTTCCTGCGATGGTAAAACTTTCTTTTAGCCGTTTGTAGTCTTTACCGCTGCACCAGGCAAAGGTGTGTACGTTTTCCGCCTGGATATGCAGGGTTTTGTAGGGAATGTTTTCTGTATCCGGAAGCTTGTCCCAGTCTTGCAGATGCTTTCTGTTCCAGGGTTCTTCTTTAACCCGGGTACCGGTACTTGCCGTTACAAAATCTTCAGGCACCATCAGGCGCACGTTAAATTCGCCAAACTCACCGTAATATTCGCCTATGTTCCTGTTGGACATGGTTTGCCAGCCTTGCTTGTCGTATACTGCCGGTTTGGGAAACCATTGCGTGATCTGAAAGTTCATATCATTCATGCCCATACGTGAGTATCCTGCATCAGGCACTTTTATGCGAAATGGCGTACGGATCTCAATGCTACTACCCGGAATAAGCGGCTTTTGAAGGTCAATGCGCGCGATATCCGGAGCTATGTCAGTGCGTTCCAGCTTTTGTTGCGGTGACTTAAAGTCTAAATGGTCGATAAATCCATGCGCTCGCTCATCGGCGTAATAGATAAGTTTGCCTCCACCTATAACGGAAGAAAGCTCCCGGGCCAGCTCTGAATCCCTGCTGCCGTATGCATTGGGATACAAATGGATATAGATACAGCTAAGCGTGTCAGGGGAATTGTTTGTGTATTGAAGCCTGTAGCTTCCGTATAAATAACCTGAAGTGGGAAGCAGTAACACATCTATATCATAATGGACATCTTGCTGGAAATAGCCGGGTGTTTGTCCATGAACATTAGCCGCAAAAAAAAGCAGCATTGTAAAAACAAAGCGATAAGGTTTCATAAGGCTATATTTAATGGCTGTCTATAAAGTCGAGTGGTTGATTCAGAATGTTCGAGATCAAGGCCTGCCCCGTTTTTATCGGGTGTTTACCCTGTTTTTATCGGGAGTGCGAAGATTTTAAACCGCAGTATACTAGCGTATATGAGGATTTAAAATTTGAGCAACAACGTAGATACCGGACATTATGGACAAACACTATTTATATGGATTGCCTGAGTTCAGGCGTTTATATTTTTTGTTTTCATACTTGCTCTTTCCCTTATGCCTTTGAGTGGCGAAAAACTGCCGTTATGGCGGATAGTAGCCGGAGAATTTATAGAACTATAATATATTAGTTTCCGGGGGATTATTCTTTTGTTTCATTTTCCTGTATTATCCGGGTTAACTCATCCGGATCGAAGTCTTTCGCCAGTATTTTGCCTTCGGGGCTTATGAGGAAGAGTCTTTCTTTATCTTTGGCATTATACATGTTCTGCACGACTTTTTCTGCTCGTGCATGTACGCTGTTTTCCGGGTATTTTTCGGCCAGTTCTTTCCAGATAAGCTTATCATTTCCCTGGTATACGGAAAAATAGATCAGGTTTGGCTGGGTTTGGGTTTCCTGAGCGATTTGCCGGCGATTTTCCCGGTAGTTTGCCGCATGTTCCCACCAGAAGTCCAGTAATACATAGTTTCCTTGCAGGTCGGGGAGGTTGACTTGTTTTCCGTGGATATTTTTCAGCGAAAACGGTGGGGCTTCATTGGAGACCTGCAATTTTTTCTCTCTTTCTTCTGTTTCTCTTTGTTGGGCGTTGTATTTGGTGATGCGTTCGTATAGGTCGAGCACATGGGGGTTTTGCGGGTATTGTTTTTTTAATGCCGTATGGACACTATCAAAAAGCCCGGGATGGTCTTCTATTGTAAAAAGAGGTTTCCGGCCAAAGGGCTGAAAAAGAGGAATAAGCACGGCAAGGACATCTTTATTATTGCGCACCAGCTTCAGTTGGTATTGTTTTTGTTTTTGTCTTATGACCTCTATCAGCGAGTCTGTTTCAGCTTGTTGCTGTTCGATATTATCTCCGCTGTAATTGGTTTTTTCCCATAGCAGGGAGTCTATGGTATTTCGGTGTTTCAGGCTGGTCTTTTTGAAGCTTTCAAGCAGCTTGCTCCCTTTACTGCCTTGGGTTTCATAGCTTTGAGGGATCTGGCGGATATCGGCAGAGATAGATTGAGAAGTATCGGGATAGACTTGCAGGATGGCCAGGTTATCCCGGTCTGTGCTGATCGTGTAAAACCCTGTTTTACCGGGGGTGAATTGAAAGCTGACCTTCCCCTGCTCATCTATATAGGCGGAATCTACAGCCTGCCATTTATCGGGCTGCAAATCGTGAAGGTATACTTTATTGGAAGAAGAGTGGGTGAATTCGGCATCTATGCTGCTTTGTCCTTCTTGTTCTTTGTTCTGGCAGGCCCATAACAGGATGATCAGGCTCAGCATGCTTTGGGTGATATAATGGATGCGTTTGCTCATTTTCTGTGTTTGGGGTTTGTACAGGGGATATTGGATTGGCATTTTTGATGTTTCGGGCGGCCAGGTGCTATAATTTCAATGATAAGCAGGATTGGTTTTTAGATATGGGCCATTAGCTCGGAGATCACCAGGCTAAGCTTGGGTTCGGCTTCTTTAGCGGCGGCGATGACTTCCTCAAAGGTGATCTTTTCTATTTGTCCTTCTATGCCCAGGTCGGTAATTACGGAGACTGCAAAAACTTTCATATCCATATGTCTTGCTACCAGGGTTTCCGGTACGGTAGACATTCCTACGGCATCGGCGCCCAGTATTCTCATGAATTTGTATTCGGCCGGTGTTTCAAAAGTGGGGCCGGGAATAGCCATATAGATGCCGGTATGATAGCGGATATGGTTTTTTCTGGCGATGGATTTCACTTCATCCATAAGGGTTTCATCGTAAGGCTCGCTCAAGTCAAGGAACCTGGGCCCCAGGCGCTCGTCATTAGGGCCGATAAGGGGGTTGTCGCCCATCATATTGATATGGTCACTGATGATCATCAGGTCACCGACTTTAAAATCAGGGTTCACCCCGCCGCTGGCATTGGAAAGGATGAGCTTTTCAATGCCCAGGAATTTCATTACCCTGACAGGAAAGGTTATCTGCTGCATGCTGTACCCTTCATAATAGTGAAATCGGCCCTGCATGGCCATTACTTCTTTGCCATTCAGGCGGCCGAACAACAGCCGCCCCTTATGCCCTGAAACCGTGGAGGCGGGAAAGTTCGGGATATCTTTATATTCTATCGTGCTCTCTACTTCAATCTGTTGAGTCAGTTTGCCCAGACCGGTGCCTAAAATGATGGCTATACTTGGCCTGAGGCTTGTCTTCGATTTAATGAATTCAGCCGTTTTTTGTATTGTCTCGTACATAGTTTAATATTTTTTGATTAAAGGTTGTTTTATCTTCATCATGCAAATTTACGGAAATTGGCCAATAAAAGATCGGTAAATGGCCGATTATTTTTATGATCTCCGGAGTGGATAGCCGCATGGCATCTTTTTCGGTGGTAATGATGATCTTATTTACAGAGACGATCTTATCGAATGTATCTTTGATCTTGCGGGCATCTTTAGGGGTGAACTTGTGGTGGTCGGGGTATTTTAGCTTGTGTACGGCCTCGTGTTCAGGCTGTTCCTCCTTTCCGTTGTCCTCGGTCCCCTGGCCACCTTGACCGGGCTCGGTGTCTTGGCGCATGGCTTCCCATTCTTG
>JAWOBQ010000348.1:0-3615 GCA_046484255.1 Bacteroidales bacterium
CGCATCCATACAAGGTTTCAATAATTGCTTTATTCCGTTCGCCCTCAATAGTACTCAAATCAATGGCTTCTATTAATTTGCTGATCTCATCATAGGATAAAGTGTCCGGAAGTTTTTGCCCAAATCGGGGGGCCTGGATAAAGTCCGTGGGGTCAATGTCAATAATATCTTCCAGCAAAAGAAAACGGAAAAAACTCTTTAAACCCGAGATTATCCGGGCTTGCGAATTGGCCGAGATCCCTGTTTCATGCAAGTTATTGATAAAGTGATTTAAATGTCCTGCTTCCAGATCTTTTACCGCAAGCCCCGGCGCATGATCCTCTAAAAAATCAGTGAGATGCTTCACGTCCCGCATATATGCAAATACGGAATTATCCGATAAGTTACGCTCCAACTTTAAATAGGTTTTATATCCGTTCTTTAATGAATCCCACATGCCACAAAGATAAACATCTGTCTTTACTCAGCCGTCGATTTGAAAAGAGTGACGGTCTTTTCTGTTGAATGCTGGAAATAAGCTCAAAATCCCGGGTTTAAGCTTCCAAATACATTCTACAATTTTAAATGAGTCCGGACTACGAAGCAGCCATTTGATTTTTAACGGCTTTTTTCCCCGGCCCCTAAAGGGAGGATCCGCTGAAAATCAGCCATCTTTAGGGATGGGGTTAAGCTGATTTTTAGCGGGTCTGATAAATTCTGTAAGGTTAGACCGCTTTATAAGTCCCAAAGTCGAAACATGCAATGGAAGAAAGCCAAAAGCCAATCTGTTATTTTTGCAAGCGTAGGAAAAACAAAACAACAAGCGGCAAGAGAATTTGATTTAGGATTTTGAGCTTTTTGAACTACCGCCGCAATACTAATTTCGGAAAGGCAAGTATGTCAAGCCTCAGTGCGCGTAAACCACATATCGGAGACGATGCCTTTCAAGGGGCAATGATTATCCTCTGAACGTTAAAAATTTTTTCGATATTTGCATAAAATTAAACAATCATATATCATTATGGAGACGCTGAAAACATTATTGGAACACAGGACAATCCGGAAGTATAAAGATACGCCCGTTGAACCCGAAAAAATGGAGAATATTTATAACGCGGCTTTTCGTGCTTCGACTACAGGTGGGATGCAAGTATACAGCATAATAAAGACGGAAGACCCGGCTATGAAAAAGGAGCTTCACTCCATTCATTTCGGGCAGCCCATGTTATTGGAGGCCCCGGTAACTTTAACTTTTCTGGCCGATTTTAATCGTTTTAACAAGTGGTGTGAACAACGCAATGCAACGCCCTGTTATGATAATTTTATGTCGTTTATGACTGCCGCCATAGATGCACTGATCGCTACTCAAAATGCCTGTGTAGCTGCAGAAGACCAGGGACTGGGGATATGTTACATAGGCACGGTCACTTACCAGGCGAAAAAACTGATCGAGTTGTTTGACCTGCCAAAAGGAGTAGTGCCCGTGGCTTGTATCACTATCGGATACCCCGCTGAACAGCCCGAAAAAACCGACCGCCTGCCGGAAAAAGGAATCGTACATGCCGAAAAGTATACAGATTATTCGCCGGATGATATAGATGAGATCTATAAATATAAAGAAAGCCTGGAAGAAAGTGCCCAGTTTATTGAAGAAAATAAGCTTGAAACGCTGCCTCAGGTATTTACCACTGTACGTTATCCCAGGAAAATGAATGTGGATTTCTCTAAACTATTTTTGGAAGTTCTTAAAGAACAAGGATTTATGAACCATTCGTTAGATTAAGAATAGCGGGCATTTTGTTGTCATTAATTGCCTTTTCCCCGGAAATATTTTGCTTTCGACCGGGAATACAACTGGATAGCCGGAATTATCTTTTACTTGATATCAAATCAAAAATAATTGTTTTTATTACTTTTGCATATTAGAGTCCGGTTTAAAAAGGTCAAATTTGATTTTTAGCGGGTGTAATAAATTTTGAATTTTTAGACCAGACTCATATTATTAACAAAATATGCCATTGGGGATGGACATACATGAAGTAAAGACCTTAAAAGACAGCCGTTGCTTTCATAATGTGGCCCGCAGAATATACCGGGATGACGAACATTGGGTATGTCCTTTGGATGATGTTATAGAAGGGATTTTCAGTCCTTCAGAAAATACGTTTTTTTCGCATGGAGAGGCAACGCGTTGGTATTTGACAGATAGTCGTGGACATTTGATAGGACGTGTAGCAGCCTTTATCAATAAGCAAAGGGCGTATATTTATGAACAGCCTACGGGTGGCATGGGTTTTTTTGAATGTATTGACGATAAAGAAGCTGCATTTACGCTTTTTGATACAGCCCGGGTCTGGCTTCAGGCAAGAGGAATGCAAGCCATGGACGGTCCTGTCAATTTCGGAGAAAACGACAATTTCTGGGGATTACTGGTAGAAGGGTTTTCCCAGCCCTCTTATGGCATGCAATATAATCCGCTTTACTATAAAACGTTTTTTGAAGCCTATGGTTTCCGCCCTTTGTATGAGCAGATCACGAATACACTGGACATGAAACAGGGATTGCCGTCACGTTTTCTTAAAGTAGCGCAATGGGTTGCGCAAAAGAAGGAATACCGTTTCGAACACTTTAGCTTTGATCAAAAAGAGCGGTATTTTAATGCTATTTTAGATGTATATAACTCCGCCTGGCAATCCCATGATAATTTCGCTCCAATGGAGTATGGTAAACTTGAAGATGCATTTAAAGAAGCAAAACCTGTGGTTGATCCGGAGTTAATATGGTTTGTTTTTCACAGAAACAACGACGAACCGGCTGCTTTTTTTGTTATGTACCCGGATGCGAATATGATCTTAAAATACTTTGATGGCAAACTTAAGCTGTGGAATAAATTGCGTTTTTATTATATGAAGAAGCGCCATTATATGACACGTGCGCGGATCATTATTATGGGGGTAAAGCCTAAATATCAAAACCTGGGGCTGGAAAGCGGTATTTTTGCAAACCTGAATGAGGTTATGAAGCGACGTCCATGGATCAGGGAGTTGGAGCTTTCCTGGGTAGGGGATTTTAACCAGAAGATGCAGGCCCTGCATAAAGCCGCAGGAGGGAAGTTTGCTAAAAAACATGTTACGTACAGGCTGCATTTCAAATAAAATTCTATAATTGAGTCCGGTCTAAAAACACTAAATGTATCACAGCCGCTGAAAATCAAATGTGACCTTTTTAGACTGGACTCATAATATATTTTAGGGTTTGAACCAGAGTAAAATATGCCCTGCGGGGCGGGGAAACAGAAAGTGGTTTCACGGAAGCAGCCCCCGAAAAATGGGAGCAGGCCCCGAAAAACGGGGCAGCCCCCGAAAAACGGGGCAGCCCCCGAAAAACGGGGCAGGCCCCGAAAAACGGGAGGAGGCGCCGAAAAACGGGGCAAGCCCCGAAAGTGAACAACAGGAAGCAGACAGGTGTTTTATGGACAGACTCTTTTCAGACCGTACTTAAGGAATCCATTTTTAGAAGCTTCGGTATGCAAAAAAAGTGTTTTGCAACTTGTATGGAGAAATTAATATACTTAATTATAATAGATACCCATGATCTGTATTTTATCACCCGAAACACGTCCGGCTTTTAATATAG
>JAWOBQ010000026.1:0-19251 GCA_046484255.1 Bacteroidales bacterium
GCTTATAATATGGGTAGTAGCAGAACAGGGCGTGTTCTGGAGGATCAGCAAGAAGATAATTATCATGATCTGTATTTGAACCCCGAAACAGCCCGGCATGTATACCGTATACTGGCAGTAAAAACTATTTATGAATCCCCGCGTGAATATGGATTTTATTTCCGGAAAAAAGATTTTTATCCACCCCTGGAAACAAAAACGGTTGAAACGGATTCGACCGAAATTGATCTGGTGGACTTTGCTAAAAGCCATGGGGTTTCTTATAAGATCCTGAAAATGCTTAATCCGTGGCTGCGCTCGGATAAACTTACCAATAATCTGGAGAAGAGGTATGAGTTTAAGCTTCCGAAAGAAAACGGCTTGCATTACAGTCATATTCTAAGGCCATACGAGGATAATCAAATCTTGTTTAATGATACTTTATCCGTTCAACAAATTCGTTAATCTATCGTTAAGTAGAAAGCAGATGCAGTATTATGAAAGCAGAGATTATCAGGATTGAACAGGCGTTGAAGGATGAAGGAAGCCAGGAGCTTGAATCTCAAGATAGTTTATGCATATTGGGGGCTCGTGTTCACAATCTAAAAAACCTGGATCTCCAAATTCCGCGTAATACGCTTAGTGTGATCACCGGTCTTAGTGGCAGCGGTAAGACCTCGCTTGCTTTTGATACGATCTATGCAGAAGGGCAAAGGCGTTTTATGGAGACTTTTTCAGCCTATGCGCGGCAATTTATTGGGAATATGGCTCGACCGGATGTGGATAAAATTACCGGATTGAGCCCTGTAATTTCTATTGAGCAGAAGACGACCAGCAAGAATCCTCGCTCTACCGTGGGTACGGTTACCGAAATTTATGATTTTTTGCGTTTACTGTATGCCAGAATAAGTGATGCTTATTCTTACAAGACGGGCAAAAAAATGGTTCAGTATACTCCGGAACAGATCATATCCCTGGTACATGAGCACTTCAGCGGAAAAAAAGCCATAATACTGGCTCCTGTAATAAAGGGGAGGAAGGGCCATTATCGCGAGCTTTTTGAAACCATACGCAGGCAAGGGTTTACGAAAGTCAGGGTAGACGGGGAAGTGCGTGATATAACGTATGGGATGAAAGTGGATCGCTATAAAGTTCATGATATAGAAATTGTCATTGACCGTATTGGCGTTGATGAGAAGGGTCGTCATCGTACAGCTAAGGCTATTGATCTGGCCATGAAACAGGGGCGGGGGTTGGTTATGGTTATGGATTATGATAGCGGGAAAATCCGTCAGTACAGTCGTTCTCTTATGTGTGTGGATTCCGGGATATCCTATGATCCGCCCGAGCCGAATACATTCTCGTTTAATTCGCCTTATGGTGCTTGTCCCGAATGTAATGGCCTGGGGAGCGTATCACAGATTGATATGAAAAAGATCATTCCTGATGAAAGTTTGAGTATAAAGCAGGGAGCGATCGCTCCGCTGGGGAAGTATAGGGATAATTGGATTTTCAGGCAGATAGAGACCCTGGGGCGTCAATACAAATTTAAACTGAGCACGCCCGTGCGGGATATCAATGCGGAGGCACTTCATGTACTTTTATACGGAGCAAACCACCCTTTGAGTGTACAGAATGATTATCTAGGCGTAATTTCATCGTATGAACTGGAATTTGAGGGCATTGTGAACTTTATTCTTAGCCAGAATACGGATAACGCCCCCCATCGTGTGCGTAAATGGGTGACAGGCTTTATGAATACTGCTAAATGCCCGGCATGTAAGGGTTACCGGCTAAAAAAGGAGTCTTTGCATTTTAAGGTTCACAACAAGCATATCGGAGAACTGGCTGAAATGGATCTATCCGAGCTGCAGGATTGGATCGGCAGGCTTCCGGAGGTTTTAGGCGAGCGAAAGCAAACGATCGCTTACGAAATTGTCCGGGAAATCCAGGCCCGGATCAATTTCTTGTTGGATGTAGGGATTGATTATCTTTCGTTGAACAGACCGGCGAAAAGCCTCAGTGGTGGTGAAGCTCAACGGATCCGGCTGGGCACTCAGATCGGTTCGCAGCTTGTGGGCGTGCTTTATATTTTGGATGAACCAAGCATCGGGCTGCACCAGCGGGATAACTTTCGCCTGATCAATTCACTGAAAAAACTTCGCGATCTTGGAAACTCTGTGATCGTTGTAGAGCATGATGAAGAAATGATCCGCTCGGCAGATTTTGTAGCGGATATCGGCCCGGGAGCAGGCCGCCTGGGTGGAGAAGTGGCAGCTACCGGGAGCCCTGAAGATATTGAAAATAGCAGCACCGTTACCGGCCAATACCTGAGCAGAAAAAAGAAAATCCGTATTCCCGGGCGGCGGCGCCCGGGCTCCGGAAAAATGCTCCGGTTGAAAGGAGCGGAAGGAAATAACTTAAAAAAGCTGGCACTTAATTTGCCCTTAGCAAAATTGGTCTGTGTAACCGGAGTGTCCGGAAGTGGGAAATCCTCCCTGATTAATGAAACCCTCTATCCCATTTTAAACCGGTATTTTTTCCGGGCCGAAAAGAATCCGCTGCCTTACCGGTCTGTTGAGGGATTGACATATATAGATAAAGTGATCGAGATCGATCAGTCACCCATAGGGCGTACCCCGCGTTCCAATCCTTCTACTTATACCGGCGTGTTCAGCCATATACGAAATATTTTTGTTCAGCTTCCCGAATCGAAGATCAGAGGATATAAAGCGGGGCGCTTCTCTTTTAATGTTAAAGGAGGACGTTGCGAGGAATGTAAGGGAGCAGGTCTTAAGATGATCGAGATGAATTTCCTTCCCGATGTACAGGTGGAATGTGTAGCTTGTAATGGAAGACGGTATAACAGGGAAACTTTGGAGATACGCTATAAAGGGAAATCGATCAGTGATGTGTTGAATATGACAATCAACCAGGCCGTGATCTTTTTTGATGCTATTCCACAGATCAAACGTAAACTGAAAACGCTGCAAGATGTGGGCCTGGGCTATATTACCCTCGGGCAGCAGTCTACAACACTGTCAGGTGGCGAAGCCCAACGGGTTAAATTGGCTGCCGAGTTATCGAAAAAGGATACCGGAAAAACACTGTATATTTTGGATGAGCCTACTACCGGCCTTCATTTTGAAGATATTCGCGTATTGTTAAATGTCGTCAATAAACTGGTAGATAAAGGCAATACAGTGATCATTATTGAGCATAATATGGATATTATTAAAATGGCGGATCATATTATCGATATGGGCCCTGAAGGAGGAAAAAAAGGGGGTGAGATCATTGCAGAGGGTACTCCTGAGCAGGTCGCTGAACGAAAAAATAGTTATACTGCAAGTGCCCTTCGCAAAGTATTAAGGCAATAATGAACAGAAGTATCCGGGTATATTTTTTATCTTTGCCTGTGGTTTTAGAAAATATATGATATGACAGAAGATTATAAAAACCTTAATGAAGAGGAGAAGATACGGAAAGCCTTTTCATCGAAGGATTGGAATGAAATAAAAACAAAAGATGCCTGGCAGATCTTTAAAATATTGTCGGAAGTTGTAGGGGGCTTTGAAAAACTGGCACGTATCGGCCCCTGTGTATCAATTTTTGGCTCAGCCAGAACCCGGCCCCAACATAAATATTATAAGATGGCTGAAGAGATTGCCCGCAAGCTTACCAAAATCGGGTTTGGAATTATTACCGGTGGAGGCCCGGGGATAATGGAAGCAGCAAATAAAGGAGCCTTTAATGCTAATGGGAAATCAGTGGGCATGAATATTGCCCTGCCGTTTGAACAATCAGCCAATAAATTTATTGATGCCGATAAACTGTTTACCTTCGATTACTTCTTTATTCGTAAAATAATGTTTATGAAATACTCTCAGGGTTATATTGTAATGCCCGGGGGATTCGGAACTTTGGATGAGCTGTTTGAAGCCATGACCCTTATCCAAACACAAAAAATGGTGCATTTCCCTATTGTCCTTGTGGTAAAGGATTATTGGACGCATTTGGTCGAGTGGATGAAAAATAAGCTGTTAGCAGAAAAAAATATTAATGCCGGAGATCTGGAGATTATAAGAATTGTGGATACAACCGACGAGGCGGTGAAAGTAATCGATGATTTTTATGCAAAATATTCTTTAAAACCAAACTTTTAAACAGATTTTATGTTTATTGAGTATAGAAGTATCCTGTTTTGGCAGATAAGACGGAGCCCCACCCTAAAGGAGAAGCATTTGAAAATCAGCAACCCTTTAGGATGAAGCAAGGTTGTTTTTCAGCGTTTGTGAAAAATTTGTATTTTTATCCCGGGGCATGAGGGGATGACTATATGTACAATTAAATAATATTATCCTATGACAAAAATGGGTACCTTGTTTTTGCTGCTTATTCTAACCGTAAGTGTTTCAGATCAAAATACAGGTAAACGCAGTTATTTGCGTAATAATCCCATAAAAAAGAACCCCGCGATTGGGTTGGGTGCAGGAGGGACGTATTTTTTAGGGGATATGGGGAGTGCAGAAGTGGGGGTGATAAGGCCGGCCGTAAATTTTAAAACGGATTACCGGCTCTCTCGTTCCTTTGGGGTGGAAATAAACCTGGTGGGTGGGTTTTTGGCCCAGAAGTATGATGGAGTGAATTATATGCTTTATGATTTTGAGGCTTTTTTTGGCCACGGAACTGTAAATGTCAGATATCATCTTGACAATATTTTTAATCTTAAACCCCATGCCTTGGTTTCTCCTTATTTAACGACAGGCTTTGGTTTTATGGTGTTTGAATCTTTTTATGATCATTATGATTCTGAGGGGGATCCATACATAATTTTGGAGGATGGGACTATTGTCAATGAATCCGGGGAGCCTGTTTCGCGGAACGATAAATTTGAAACGCCGGTAAATCCCGATAATGAATACCCGAATAATGCTTCACTATTGCCTGTGGGGGCTGGCGTTAAACTTCAGTTCTCGGAGCATTTTGAAATGAATGTGGAGGGGATGATGTACCTGACAAACCATGACTATATAGAAGGTTACCTGGGTTATACGGAAGTGGCCGAGGGGAGCTGGGAAAGAAATGACCCCAATGAGGCTAATGATGCATACATATATGCAAGCATTACATTTATGTATAGCTTTGGGTATAATCCTGATCGCAGGGCTAAGCGAATAGTTCCACGGGTGAAACCTTCTTATTGATTCTTGCGTTTCTTATTTTTGGCCGTGGTTCATAAACTCTTTAATAATATCTTCCACAGAAATATTTTCCGCTTCTGCTTTGTAATTTTTAATGATACGATGGCGCAGGACGGCAGCAGCAACATTTTTCACATTTTCTATATCGGGCGAGTACTTCCCATGAATGGCAGCATGTGTTTTTGCTCCAATGATCAGATTCTGTGATGCTCTGGGGCCTGCACCCCAGGAAAGGTATTCATTAGCCCAGGGATGGGCGGAGGTTGTTCCGGGGCGGGTTTTAGCGGAAAGCTCAACAGCATATTGATATACATTGTCAGGGACCGGTAGCTGTTCTATGATGCCCTGGAACCTGAGAATGTCTTCTCGTGTAATAATGACTTTGAGGTTGGGATTTTTCCCTGTTGTAGTTTCTTTTACAATTTGAAGCTCCTGGTTTTCAGAAGGATAATCTAACATCACATTCAACATAAAACGATCCAGTTGAGCCTCCGGGAGGGGATATGTCCCCTCTTGTTCTATGGGGTTTTGGGTTGCCAGTACAAAAAATGGAGCCTCCAGTTTATATTGTTTTCCGGCTACAGTGACGTTCTTTTCCTGCATAGCCTCTAACAGGGCAGATTGAGTTTTCGGGGGAGTCCGGTTGATCTCGTCGGCAAGTATGATATTTGCAAATACAGGGCCCTGGTTGAATTTGAAATTGCGGCTTTCATCAAGGATCTCCGTGCCAATAATATCCGAGGGCATCAAATCGGGGGTGAATTGAATACGGCTGTAACTTAATCCAAGCACATCAGCCATAGTGTTTACCATTAAAGTTTTGGCCAAACCGGGAACGCCAACTAACAGGCAATGCCCACGGCTGAATATGGATACCAGCAGGTTTTCAATTACTTCATCCTGCCCGACTACCATTTTGGCAATTTCATTCTTTAAATCTGCATATTTATGTGAAAATTCTTGAAGTTCATCTGTATTCTTCCCGTTCTTTTGCATATGGTTATCTTTTTTTTCGAGCACAATAACTTGTTTTGTTTTTATTCAAACCAATTGTAGTTGTAATCACAGTTTAAGAATTTGTCTTCTGTAATTTTGATAAAAGTTTCCCCGGCTTTTTTATTAATCCATTCCTGTAGGATATTTCTTTTCTTTTCTTCCAGGGCAGCTTTTTTAATTCTGTGGTAGTCTTCTTTCAGGTTAGCACGATGAGGTTCTGATTTTTCCAATATCTTTAGAATCCGGATACCCTTTTGATTGGAAGCGGTAGTAGTTTGAAACGGTTCGGAAATGTCCCCTTCGTTGAGTTTATTCACGGTAAAATATAATTTTTGTTCCATTTGATCAGGAGAAAACGTTATACTACCGGTTTGTTGGTTCATCATAATGCCTGCACTGGTTTGTTCATAGGTGTCGGAAAATTGTTTGGCAGCTTTAAGAAAATCCAGTGTATCTTCACGGAGGATCAATTGTTTTATACTATCGGCTTTTTGGTTTGCTTCCATAAGTTTTTCCGGCGAGACTTTTTTTCGTAGTAAGATATGCCGGGCATTAATATAATCTCCTTGTTTTTCAATAAGTTTGATGATATGGAATCCGGCTTCAGTCTCCACGATAGGGGAGATCTCACCTTCTTTCAGGTTAAAGGCGGCGTTTTCAAATTCGGGAAACATTTCTCCCCGCGTAAACATACCTGTTTCACCTCCATTATCTGCAGAACCGGGGTCTTCAGAGTATAAGCCGGCCAGGATTTTGAAGGAGGAGCCATTGATGATCCTTTCTCTGAGATCCTGCAGCTTTTTTTTGATCTTGACTTTATCTTCATGGCTGACTTCAGGAACAACAGTGATCTCTGAAATCTTAAATTGTTCAGGAACAGAGGGCAGAGAATCTTCCGGCATGGTGTTAAAAAAACGAGTTACCTCGGAGGGTGTAATAGAGATATCGCTGGTAAGCTCGTTTTGAACTTGATTAACAAGCATTTGTTCGCGAATACTGCTGCGCAATTCCTCTTTTAACTCTATTATGGTTTTATTATAGTACTCTTCTAATTTTCTTTCTGAACCTATCTGACGGATAAAGTAACGCATCCGGCGGTCCAATTCTGAATTGACCTGCGAGGAGCTGATAGTGATACTATCCTTTTCGGCTTTATTCAACAGCATTTTCTGAAACATCAGCTCTTCGAATATCTCACACCGGATACCGGAGTCTTCTGTTTCCCCCTGCATCAAATATTGCATATATTGGTTTTCAATGTCGGAATGCAGAATGATGTTATCACCGATTATAGCGATTATCTTATCAATGGTTTTTCCGTTTTCCTGGGCCTTCAGGTTCTCCGTAGCACTATTGAGGAAAAACAGAAGGAGTATCAGTATGATACCGGGCATGGTTTTTTTTAACATATATTAAATCTTAAGCAAGATGGGTTTTAAAATTCATTAAACGTTTCAATTTTATTTTTTTCGTAGGCTTCCTTTAATACAGCTTCTTCCATTTCCCTGATGAGTTTCATTTTTCGCTGGTTGATGATCATGTCCCGGATCCGGTCACGCTCAAAAGATAAGGGGGAATGGCTTTCTTTTATCCGGAAGCCTTTAAATATCACATGGTACTTGAATAAAGAGTCTTCTTCCACAACATAGCGGTTATTTTTTAAATAGTTCTCCTGATTGTATGTTTTGATCGGAATTTCTCTCAATAGATCGTTAAACAATAGCCATGATTCATCATCCAAAAAGTAATTTACCGCGTAGCGGTCGCAAAATTCCATAAGCTTTTGGTGGTCTTCGGGATCTTCACTTTGCAAAAAAGATTTTAATTGCCTTTGGTTAGGGGCATCTGCCGGAACTTTAACATAACGTACCTTTACGATATTATCGCGCAATGTAAATTCATTTTTATGGTTTTCATAGTATGTTTTGATCTCATCTTCCGAAATGATAGTATCCAGCTCTTGTTGAATGAGTGCTGTTTCATATCGGTAAATGATCAGCGAACGGCGGTAATTTTCCAGCTTTTTTTGAACATCCAATTGATATTCCGGAAGGTTTTCCTCGGCTTTTTGGAGTACGGTTTGTTGTTTGATCCAGTTTTTAATATAGTTCTCGATGGCTTCAATGCTGTCTTTTTCATTGCCTCCCGCTGGAATAATACCTTTTATATCTTGTTGATAAAGCACGTGATCACCAACCCGGGCCACAGCATCTTCACCGGAATCATCTCCAAAAAAAGCACATCCTGTTAGCCAATAGCTCAGGAGTAATCCCATAAAAAATATGATCTTTCCAGGCATTCAATGATCCTTTAGCTGATTATACCTTTCAAAACGCAATTTGATCGTGTTGATTGTAAATCTAATCAATTAATTTTTTTAATACTTTTTCATGAACCTTAAACTCGTAAGTCGACCGGAGTTCTTTTAACCATTCTTCTTCCAGCTTGTTTTGATATTTGGCTATGATCAGGCCTCTTACTTCTTTCAGCTTTTTGGGTTCCGGAGCGATGGCCTTGTGCCGGTCAATGAAGATATAGGTATCATTTTCTTTTATTATTTCTGTAATCCCTGGTTCCCAGTCTAAACGGTCTATCAATTTCCGTTCTCCTTTAGAAAATTTTCGTGTGGTAACAGCGATTTGAAAGTCTTCAAGAGCCTCTATGCTATCGGCAATAACATCAGGAGCATGGTTGGTGTTGGCCAATTTCCGGGCCAGCCTTGCCGCTTGTTTCCGGTTGGTTTCATAAATGGTAGCATGCAAGCGCTCTCCCCACATGTGTTCATGCTTGTGATCTTCGTAAAAAGCTTTCAGGCCGGTGGTATCTTCCATAGCTTTTGACCATATTTTTTCTTTCATCAGGTTGAAAAGCAAAATGCCGTCATGGTATTCCCTAAGAAGGAAACGAAATTCCGGATTCTCTTCTTCCAGTTTGCTGTTTTTATATGCCAGGGTTTTCTCATTGAGAAATTCCTTGAATTGAGCTTTTGCATAATATCCGGGATCACCTTTGCCTTCCTGCTTTTGGTGGTCTTTCAAATAAGCGGCAAACTCCCTGGCAGAAACATTTTCCTCTCCGATCCGCAACAATGTTTTATCCGGAATATTATTCATGTCAATATCCCATTGATTCGTCAGAATAGTGCTGTTCACTTTTTGAAGCACTTCATTTTTTACTTCCGGGAAAAGCTTGTATCCGTATTTATCTCGGGCTTCTTTTGCGCATATTTGTTTGGCTTTTTTAATCCGTTTTGAATTGTTGATCTTCTCTTCCAGGGAGGCTTTTTCTTCTTCCCAGCTTCCGGGGGGTGTTTTTGAGATTAGCCTGATCAGGTGTGTGCCGTAAAAAGTATGCACAGGATCGGAAATTTGTCCTTTTTTCTGCAGTTGACTTATTGCTTTAATAAACGAAGGAACCATTTGATCTGAGTTAAATTCCGGTAAAACTCCTCCTTTCTTGCTGGTACGCTGGTCATCAGAAAAAGATTTGGCTGCCTGGTCAAAGCTGATTTCACCTTCCATGATGGCATTACGAAGACTATCCAGGCGTTTTTGGGCTGTTGCTGAGTCTGTTTTATTATTGTTCAGCATTATATGGGCAACCTTTATTTTCCCCTGAGCCGGGATTTTGTCTGTGAGTTTTATGATATGATAGCCAAAGCGAGTTCTCACGGGTTTTGAGAGTTCCCCTGTTTCCAAATCATATGCCGTTTTTTCAAGTGGATACATCATGTCAAACACAGTAAAATAGCCTAAGTCTCCCTTGTTTCCGGGGATCGTTTGGCCTCGCTGCGTTCTGTCTTTAACTGACCGGTCTTCGGAGGTTTCTGTAGCTACCTTGTGGAAAGGCTCGCCTTCTATAATGCGTTGCCGGATAGCTGAAATTTCTTGCCAGGCTTTGAGCGTATCTTCCGGTGCTGCATGCGGGCTTGTTTTGATGAGAATATGGCTTGCCCTTACATCATATTGCATATGGTCCCAGGCTTCTTTGATCAGGGCTTCCTTTTTTTTCTGGTTTATAAGGTGCGGCCTTGCCAGTTGTTCGCGGTACCCTTTTAATTCTTCCCTGAATTCCTGCAGGGTGTCCAGCCCAAGGTCTTGTGCTTGTTTTACTTTTAACCGGAAATTGATGAATAAGTCCAGATATTCCTCGATCGACTTTTTCTCTGTTACATCTCCTTGTTTGTTGTTTTTCTTGTAAACACGCATAAATTCTTCTGCGGTGATTTTTTCATCACCAATTTCCAGCAGTACGGATTCGTCTTGTGCCCGGCTATTCACTGATAGCAAAAGAGCGGCCATAAGAATAAAAAGCGAGAGTTTTTTCATAATATGATAATTTTTCATTAAATCGATTCCGTTTTTCGGGATAGAACCCGCATACATTTCATTCAGTCATTCTCTGATGGGTTAGGAAAAGCATGGCCGGTTCCTATAATTAAGACTTGCAAAACAGAGGGAAAACGCATTTTTTTGTTCATTTCTGTATGTTTCGATGAATGATCTATAGAGGTTTTTCAGATATTGTTTACTTGTTAAAACGGCTGTAATTGGGTGCTTCCCGTGTGATCGTAATGTCGTGCGGATGGCTTTCTACTACTCCAGCCGAGGTAATTTTTATAAAGCTGGCATTCTGGAGGTCTTCTATATTTGCTGCACCACAATATCCCATACCTGAGCGCAGGCCTCCGATTAATTGGTGCACAACTTCCGAAAGGCTTCCTTTGAAGTCTACCCGTCCTACGATTCCTTCCGGCACCAGTTTTTGCACGTCATCTTCTGCATCCTGGAAATATCGGTCTTTAGAGCCTTGTTTCATGGCATCAATAGATCCCATCCCGCGGTATGCTTTATATTTCCTGCCTTCAAAGATAATTGTCTCGCCCGGGGATTCTTCTACACCGGCAAACATAGAACCGATCATCACGGAGTCTCCACCGGCAGCAATTGCTTTTGCTACATCCCCGCTGTATCGTATCCCCCCATCAGCAATTACAGGGATGCCCGTATTCTTAAGTGTCTGGGCGATGTTGTATACGGCAGTGAGTTGAGGGACACCTACCCCTGAGACTACCCGGGTTGTACAAATTGAGCCAGGGCCGATCCCTACTTTCACTGCATCAGCTCCCGCACTGATCAGCTCTGTGGCTGCCTCTTTTGTGCCAATGTTTCCGGCTACTAAATCGATGTCGGGATGGATGGTTTTAAGCTTACGGGTCATCTCGATCACACCCTTTGAATGGCCATGTGCCGTATCTACCACTATGGCATCAGCACCAGCTTGTACCAGGGCCCGGGCACGTTCTTCCGTGTCGCTGGCTATGCCTACAGCCGCTGCTACCAGCAAGCGGCCACGCTCATCCTTTGAAGCATTCGGACGAGCCTTGATCTTGATAATATCTTTGTAGGTGATTAACCCTACCAACTTGTAATTGTCATCTACAACCGGAAGTTTTTCAATCTTATGCTGTTGAAGTATATCGGCCGCTTTTTCAAAGTCTGTAAACTCTGTCGTGGTAATCAGGTTTTTGCTGGTCATTACCTCCTTTACATTGCGATTTACGTTGCGCTCGAAACGTAAATCACGGTTCGTGACGATCCCGACCAGCTTATTGTCTTCATCGATTACCGGAATGCCCCCAATGGAGTTTTCTTCCATGATCTGCAGAATTTCAGATACGATAGCGTCTTTTTTTACCGTAATAGGATCGATGATCATCCCGTTTTCAGCACGTTTTACTTTCCTGACTTCCCGGGCCTGGGCATCAATGGATATGTTTTTATGAAGGATCCCGATTCCTCCTTCCTGAGCCATAGCGATAGCCATAGTGGAATTGGTGACGGTGTCCATGGCGGCCGATACAATGGGGATGTTCAGTTGAATGTTTCGTGTAAAGCGGGTTTTCAGACTTACGTTGCGGGGCAGAATGTCCGAGTAATCCGGAACTAATAACACATCATCGTAAGTAAGCCCTTCGCCTAAAAATTTGTCCTTGTTCATAGCTGCAGATGGTTAAATGTTGACTAACGTATAAAAATTACCTGACCGTAGCTGTAATTCACGGTTCAGATTAATCTGCAAAAATAACAAAAAATATTGTCAGGTTGTTTTTCGGAAATATTCAGGGAAATACCCGGGCTACATTAATTTCAGGCTTTCGACTGCGTTGAGAAAGCCTTGAAATAGACTACTCTGTCGGCGGTTTCACTCTTTCGCCCTGACGTGACTAAATTTTTTTGCCGGGCTTATTGGTCAATGGCTTTCCTACTCCATCCTACGATGTATTCCGTGAAATCATTGATAAATTTATCCGGGAGCTTATGGTATTCCTGAACACTGCCGGATTTGGATTTCTGAAACAAATGATTGGCATCCGGGAATACTTTCACTGTAATGTTTTGCTTTTTTTGTTGGGCCAAAGAATCTAACACCGGCTTATTAACATTTTTTACAATTTGCACGTCCTTCCCCCCGTAAAGTGCCAATACCGGGATTTCCAGTTTTTCAAGAGCAGGGCGCGGATCATAACGGATAAAGAATTTAAACCAGGGCGACATCAGCATTTCCATTTGTTGTTTGGTTTGCCGGCTGGTTTTGGCACTGTCAATAAATGTACTTTGCTTTGCAATTGTTTCAAACAGTTTTTCATAAACCATGGAAGAATCTGGTTCTGATTTTTTAAGCTCGTTATAGATGATGGTATTTTTATTTACAGCTTCATTGATGTTCTCTTGCCAGATATTATTTGCTTTCATCGTAGCTTTGGTTTGTGAGATCAATATCTGATCACCGGGAACAGCGGGTGCGGCCATTAAAATGATAAAAGCCGGCTTCTGTTCTTTGGCGACCATGGGTGCGATCATGCCTCCTTCACTGTGCCCTAACAAGCCGATATTTTCTGCTTGTATATGGGGATGTTGCTCCAAAAACTGAAAGGCAGCCCGGGTATCTTTAGCAAAATCGCGGGTGTCAGCTGTTTTTAGATTTCCGGGATCCGTTTCCCCGGCGCCTCTGTCATCATAGCGTAATACCGCGAAACCGGCTTCAATAAAAGGAACTGCCAGCTTCTTAAATACTTCAAAGCCATATATATTAACATCGCGGGTGTGTTGTCCACTCCCGGAAATAAAGATCACAGCAGGATGTTTATCGGTAGTGTCCGGTAAGCTAAGTGTGCCGGCAATCCTGATAGTATCGTTCTTAAACCGGACCTCCCGGTTGATCCAGGAAACATCTTCCTGTACTTCCTTTTTGCGGTATAGAGTAAAGCGCCCTAATATGCCAGGTTGAGTATAACTGCCTTTTATGCTGTCTTTATGATGATAATTGCCGTTGAACTGTAAATTTAATTGAGTACTGTCAACAATGACCCTTACAGATTTTTCCTTGCTGATCACGGTATCTATTTTTAGACCAAAGGCATTCTGCTCCGGGATATCCATCTGCCCGTGACGGCCCTTGTCAAAATCAAATTCAAAATATAATTTTTGATTGCGGGCTGAGATATGCCCGATCCACTCTCCGGAAGGCTGGGGAAATACCGGCTCTATTAATAGCAGACAGGAAAGTGTGGTTAATGCGAAAATTGCTTTGCCTGTAATTCTCATGGATAGATATTATTTATGAATATGGTCTAAAAACTTAAAATTTATTACACCCGCTGAAGATCAGCATTGTTCCATCCCTAAAAAGTGACCGATTGTCAACGCCTTAGCCCTTTATGCTCGGGCAAAAAGCCGCTGAAAATCACATATGGCCTTTTTAGACCGGACTCATTTATCGTTAATAAACAATTTACTTCTTCCAAATGCCCCTAAAGCCAAACAGTTTGTTTGACAATCGGTATATATAATGAATGAACCTTTTGCGTTTCTTATTGTATCATAGGTAAAAAATAGTGTGTGCCTTGTAAAAGCTGACGTATCAGGCCGGAAGTATGGCCAGATTGGGTAAGAGAAACAGTATAGCTATCTTGACCAGTATTTCTGCTCCAATGATAATGACAAAAAACAGGGCCGCAGATTTTAGTCGACTTACGTTAAACAAAATACGAAAGGCAAAGTATCCCCAGAACAGGGACCAGAAGACAAAAGCTACGATAAGGAGAAGCATCAGGAAAAACAGAAGGAAGTCAGTAAAACTTACTGAAACCGGCTCTCCTATTTCCAGAAACGTATAAAGCAAGTAATCCACGACTGTATAAGTGTCAAAAAGAAAAGGGGAAAATACTACCGGTAGCATAGGAAGTCGCATCAGGGCTGTGTAGCCTGCCAGATCTAAAAAACGAAATGACCTTCCCCGGATGGCAAGGCCGGCTACTCCGAATGTGAGCACTAAAGAAGCCCAGGTTAGTAAATTTTCCTTTAAAAACAATAAAAAGTCACCGGATCGTCCAAAGTGTACGTCGAAAACGCCATCTAAATGCACCTTGCTGTAAGAGGAAACAAAAGCCATGGCCAATATGCCGGCAAGACCGAGAAAAAGTGCCGGGCCACCGGAAATGTAGCGAAACGGGTTAGTTATCCATTTTGTCATTGGTTCCATTTTTACGTTCTACTTGTTCTATATTTTCAATGATATCGTTGAGCTTGTTCCGAATCGTAGGATAGCTTAATCTCAATTTGTTAGCCATCTTTTTTAAGGAACCGCTGTTTTTTACAAAATTTAAAATAAAGGCCTGTTCTTCTTCATCCAATTGCATTAATACCGAGAATTCATAAAGCCCTTCAATATGGGTATGACAATGTTCGCAATGTAATTGCTTGACCTTTAATAAACTGTAGCAGCTCGGGCACTGCCTGGGCAAGATCTTTTCTTTCCCCTTTTGATCATTCATGGTTTATGATATTTCAGGACTCAGGCTTTTTTGTGTTGAGTAATTTTAAGGTAAATAATGGGCAATATACCAAGTGTGTTAAGCAGTGCAAGTATAACGAACCAGATCTTTTGCCCCAGCCGTGCTGCGCGGTACATGCCTGCCAGTTTCCAGATAAAATCCCAGATGCCTAAAACGGCTACCAATATCCAATAGTCTGCTAGTATTTCGAACATAATAAGTGTTTATTTGATTATGTTGCAAAGATACATAAAAAATAAAATATGTCAAGTAAAAAATCAATAATATTAAACATTGCATTAATATTATTTAATTTTTAGTAGGGGAAGTGTATTTTTCTAATACCAATTGGGCTTCTTCCCAGCGTTTCATAGTGCGCTGGAGTTTTTCCTGTTTATATTGATATTTTTGGAAGTAATCCTGTTGGTCATCAATTTCTTGTAGTTTTCCGGGATTTTTCATAATTTCATCCATTTGATTCAGTTCATTTTCGTGTTTTTCCACTTCTTTTTCGATCTTCTCCACTTCTTTTTCATATTTTCGTTTTTGTTTTTCGTATTGTTTTTGTTTTTCATACGATTCTTTGGCGGCGGTCTTTTTTTTATGCATTTTTTTCCGGGATTTTTTTTCTTCTTCGATTTGCCGGAATGAGTTCATTCGTTTTTTTTCCATAAATTGGTTTACATCGCCGATATGTTGTAATATTTGTTTGTTTTTAAATTCGAATATTTTATCGGTAAGGCCCTGCAAAAAATCTCTGTCGTGGGAAACAATGATCAATGTTCCGTCAAACCTCAACAATGCATTTTTAAGTATGTCTTTTGATGTCATATCCAGGTGGTTTGTAGGTTCATCAAGCACCAGAAGGTTCACGGGTTCCATAAGCAGTTTGGCCAGAGAGAGGCGGGTTTTTTCTCCTCCGGAAAGCACTTTCACTTTTTTGTTTACGTCTTCACCGCTAAAGAGGAAGGAACCGAGGATGGCCCGGATCTTTCCATGGGTTTGGTTTCCGGAGACTTCTTCCAGGGTTTGTAGCACGGTAAGTTCAGGGTTGAGGTGATCAGCCTGATTTTGGGCAAAATATCCTGTTTTCACATTATGGCCTGTTTGGAAGTGTCCTTTGTGATGGAGATTTTCTGTAATGATCCTGACCATTGTGGATTTTCCTTCTCCGTTTCGTCCTGCGAATGCAATAAATTCTCCTTTTTGGATACCAAAGTTCACATTGGTAAAGACGGTATTTGATCCGTAAGATTTCTCCAGGTTTTCGGCGGTGAGGACTACTTTTCCGGAACGTGGCGCGGGGGGGAAGCGGAAATGCAGGGAGGAGTTGTCAGTTTCGTCTACTTCGATGGGGTCCATTTTATCCAGCATTTTAACCCGCGACTGAACTTGTTTAGCCTTGGTAGCTTTATATCTGAATCGTTCTATAAAACGTTCGATTTGTGCAATGGAACGCTGTTGATTTTCTTTTGCTGCTATTTGTTGTTCGTGCCGCATTTGGCGTTGCTGCACATAGTCTGAATATGACACCGGGTAGTCGTATATTTTTCCCAGGGATATCTCAATTGTGCGTTGGGTTATGGCGTTTAGGAATTTTCTGTCGTGAGAAACCAGCAAAATAGCACCGGGGTATTCAATCAGGAAATCTTCCAGCCATTGGATGGACTCAATGTCCAGGTGGTTTGTAGGCTCATCCAGTAGCAAGAGATCGGGTTTTTTCAGGAGGATTTTTGCCAGCTCTACCCGCATTTGCCAGCCTCCTGAGAATGTGGCCAGGGGCTTGTGAAAGTCTGTCTTTTTGAATCCAAGCCCGATTAAAACACGTTCTGTATCGGCTTCCCGGGTTTCACCGCCCGCTAATTGATAAAAGTCGGTCAACTCATTCAAGCGGGTTATCAGTTGATAATATGACGGGCTTTCATAATCTGTGCGGGAAGCCAGTGATTCATTTAGCTGATTTATCTGATTTTCAATATTTATTAGTTCATCGAAGGCTTTAAACGTTTCATCAAAAATAGTTTCTGTGGAACGAATAAGTTTTTCCTGAGGCAAATACCCAATGGTTTTATCTTTAGGGACGGCCACATCTCCACTGCTGGCTTGTATTTCCCCGGCAATAATTCTCATAAGAGTGGTTTTACCTGCACCGTTTTTACCAGTGAGTCCGATCTTATCCCTGACGTTTATCAGAAAAGAGATCTCATCGAATACGAATTCACCGGTAAAATGAACGGAAAGTTTATTGATTGAAAACATAGGGGTAGGTTGTAGCTAAAAAATATGCTGCAAAAATAAAATAAGTTTGCAAAAAGCAGCGTAGCAAAAAGCGGACAATTTTGGCTTTTGCGGGTTCTTACTGGATTAATGCTTTGTATCCTTTTCGCAACTGACGGTTCAGAAAGAAGCATAAATCCATAAAGATGAGATTTGCATTTCCGTTTCGTTCTATGGCATATACGGCTTTTTCAAATTCATCGGTTATATTGAGGATGTTTGCGTGATTTATTACTTTATAGAATCGTTTCATAAATTCTTGTTCTTCCCGGTTGATTTTATTGATCTCAGGAGTTTGATAAGTAGTGAGAATAGCTTCCCGGAACAGCCTTATGGCATAATTTAAAAAGTTTTTCTGATATTCCCGCCCTTTTTTGCTCATTTCGTTTACCCATTGGATAGTAGCTTGCGTTTTCTCCAGTTCGAATTTTTTATGAATTTCAAAGCTAAGCCGTGTTAACGTCATGAATTGGTTTAGATTATCTTTAAGCCATGCAGTATCGCCGGCATGCTTCAGGGCCCTGGAATAACTTCCGGAAGCCAGCATAGTTGCTGCATGGGCGGTGCCGGGGTCTGTTTGGTTATGCTCGATCAGAGCTTCCCTGATTTCCTCATCTTTAAGGCGGGGGACCTGTATGATCTGGGTCCTGGAAAGAATAGTGTTCAGGATCATCTCTTGTTGTTCAGCCACTAACAAAAACAGGGTTTTATCCGGGGGTTCTTCAAGGGTTTTCAGGATTTTCGGAGCGGCAGAGTAAAAAAGCTTTTCCGGCATCCATATGATAACAATCTTATATCCCCCCTCATACGAGTGTAAACTTACTTTCTGAATGATCTCATTGCAGTCTTCGGCACTGATGATGGTTTGTTTACCCTTTAAGTTATAGGTGTTATGAAGGTCATTTATCCCGAAATACCCCGCTGTTTTTTGTATCAGATTGCGCCAGGGTTCATAAATTAGCTCATTGGCCTTGTTGTCTTTTTTTGCTTTTCGTAAATCAGCCGGTAATGGAAAAATAAAATGAAGATCAGGATGAGAAAGGTTTTGGATCTTTTGACAGGAGGGGCATTCACCACAGGCATCGACGGAAAATCCAAAGATTTGTTCATCGATCTTTCGTTTTGCTGAGCAGTTGATAAATTGAGAATAGGCTAAAGCCAAAGCCATATTGCCGGTGCCTTCCGGGCCTAATAGCATCTGGGCATGGCTGATACGATTATCTTCAACCGTGTGTATCAACTGACGGATAATATCTCGTTGCCCTATAACATCTCTGAAAAGCATGCTTCAAAATTATAACAAATTATAATACGCCAATGGAATGCAAAGATGGTTTTCTTTTATTATTTTTGCTTATTGGAAAGAGGGTATATAAAGAACTTGAAAATGAGAGTAAAAAAAATTACAGATGAATCAGAGATCCTTGGAGTGATCAAAAAATGCCGGGTCTGTGCCCTGGCTATGGTGGATAAGCAAAATCACCCCTATGTGGTGCCCATGAACTTTGGTTTACACAATGGGGATATTTATTTTCATGGAGCACAAGGTGGAAGGAAAATGGAGATCTTGAAATCGAACCCGCAGGTCGCAGTTAATTTTACTGCCGATCATAAACTGAGGTATCAGAACGAACACGTGGCTTGCAGTTATAGTATGAAGTACCGTTCGGTAATTGTTGAAGGGGAAGTGGAGTTTATCGATGACAAAGCAGGAAAAATTAAGGCCCTGGATATCATAATGGGGCAATATACAAAAGGAAAGTTTAATTATAATGACCCGGCTATCCGTGAAGTAGCCATTTTCCGCCTTTCAACAAAGAAGATCACCGGACGCAAAATGCACTATTAACAGTAGGCTGATTTTCCCCAGAGCTAATTAGTCTCTGTCCATAAAGTCCCATTTACTGCGTTACGCTTGCCCGAAAATTGCTCATTTACCTGAGTAAACTGCGCATTTTC
>JAWOBQ010000031.1:0-5969 GCA_046484255.1 Bacteroidales bacterium
CTCTAAGTCTCTTCGTTCTCTTAAGTCGCCTTTTCGCTTCATCGCTTCATCGCTTCATCGCATTACGCCATTTAATCATCCCCCTGTGTGTTAAAAGCTTCGGCATGGAGGTTTCGTATTTATGATAAAAACACACAGATAGGGGATGCTCCATTTTCAATCTTTTATACAACGTACTGATCCACCGGTCCCTTTTGGTGTATTATTATACCGTCCGATAGCCGATTGAGCAATATCCAGGCATCTTCTCCATATTAACCCCGGGCTGGAGCTGTTTGCTGTTGAGGTATAGATATATTCAAAGCTGCCTTTATAATAAAACAATCCACTGGTAAACCGGACCCCGGTGTAGTTGGCATCAAAGCCGGAAGAGCCTGAAGGGCTAAGCTGGGTTCCCTGATCGGTTCCTCTCCAGGTGTTGGTCATATTGGCCAGGCCTGAACTCATACCCAGTTCCATTTCCAGGTCTAAAACTTCCTGATCGCTGGGGACATGCCAGCCTTTCGGGCAAATACCGCGGGCCCCTTCGGTGGTTGAATACTGCATCAGCTCATCCCATTGATACAGAGCTCCGTATTGATCACAGTTCGATGTATCATTATCAAAACAATAGCGTTCAATCATCCCGTTATCTTTCATGCTGCTGTCACCATGGATCATCGTCCCCACCGCCATATTTTTTCCCATCCAGCATTGATTTCCGATCTGAACCGTAGAGTAAGTCCGGCCGTCACGGTAATCGGTAATCGTATCCCCGCACTGGAAAAGCTTGATCGCCTGCACATCTGTATAAAGTGTATCGCAGGACCCGGAGGTGATCTCTCCCCGGTAATACATCACATTGGTATCCGGGTTAAGCGTAGCCGAATCGCCGGTCAATCCCGGCACATCCGTCCAGCCCGTCTGATCCGCTGAGCTTTGCCATTGGATATTGCCATGTTTATAGCCATCCGCAACAAGCACGGCAGGCTCACTGTATATAACCGTAACCTGCGCATGCAGCAATGAGCTGACAAACAAAGCTATAATAATAAATGAGTAGGTTAATCTTCTGCTCATAACCGTATGGTTTTAATAGTATGTGTACTTGAAGCCTGAATTTCGATGATCAAAAGTCCTTTGGAAAAAACGTCCTCCGGAATTCTGATCTGTTGTTTCCCTTCTCCACTCAGGCGTTTATTGATAATTTCCTGACCGGAAACATTGATCACACGCAAGCGGTAGCTGCCTTTAACACCTTTAGCATGCAAGGTAAAGCCGTTATTTTCAATGGGATTGGGCAAAACCTGAAAGCTTTCCATTTTCGCCGCTGCATCTGTGATACCGGTTTGCAGTTCCACCTTTACGGAAGACTGGTCTGTGCATCCATTGGCACCGGTAACCTGAAGGGTATAGGTAAGAGCCGAATCCACGTTTAAAGAGGGATTAGCCACTGTAGTATCGCTGAGATTGTATGCCGGGCTCCAGTTGTAAGTATAGGGCGGTGTTCCGCCTGAAGCTGCAGGATCACCTCCGAGCGTCACCACAGTTGAGGGAGGCTCAATTACATCATCACCGGCATCTGCCTGCAAAGAATCCGGCTGATTCACCGGAAAAGTCACGTATTGTTGTGCTGATACAGCTTGTATATAAAGCGAGACAAAACAAATACATGTTGCCATTATGCTTAACGTTTGTCTGATCATATTTTGTTATCTTTTCGTAATGCGGCCGGACGAAAAATCTTACTTTTGATTTTCAGCGGTTGTGAAAAATTTGTGCTATTTAACCGGGCTCATAAATAAATTAATTTTTTTCAGGACAAAATTAATCAAACTCCAGTTAAAAATCAATTAATGGCTGCCAAAGACCAATAAGCATACGTAATTCACTACTTCCCGGGAGGGGTACGTTTTGGCAGAATCCCCGCGTTTGAGGATTTTTGCAACAGGTTTTGAAGATATCAGGCGGGCATATTCCATTAATGTCATAATGGGCCCAAAGCCACAGACTGAAATATGATGGCGGGTTACTTCCCGGTAAACCCCCTCTGTGTTAAACTTCTGGATCTGATCCAGCACAAGATCATCCAGCTTCCGGCCGGTTTCAGGGGCTAAAAAGTGGGAAAAATCCGAAGAAGCAAGCAGCAGAATATCCTGGTCTTTATGTTTATTTGCATTATCAATAACCCCGGCCAAATGCTTTGCGTTTTCAACAGTTTGCTCCGCCATAGTAATAGGAACAATCTGAAAAGGATAATCCAGGTAATACTGTAAAAAAGGAAGCATTACTTCTCCGGAATGCTCAAATTTCCCGGCTTCCGACGAAAACGGCAGGTTTAATTCCCGGGCAAAAGACTGGTTCACTGCTGTTTTACCCAGGGGTGTCTGCCAATGTGTATGGCTGTCTACCGACAAGGGTTCTGCAGTATAATTATGACTGGGGTTCACGATGATGATCGTATGATACTGCCGGGAAGTCTTGCGAATATTTTCAAAAAAATGCGTTGCCTCATAACCCGAAAATTCATATCCGGCATGGGGCACAACGCCACCTAAAATATGCTCTTCTGCCAGACCGGTATTGATATTTCCGGCTTCCGACTCGTGAATGGAATCAAGCAAGGCAGTCAGTTCTTTTTTAGTGCCCGGATAAAACTTCCCGGCTACTACAGGAGTTCGTATGTTCATATCCATCGTTTCCACTTTTTTGTTCAACTAAATCCGGTCTGCAAACACAAATTTTTTTCACCGCTGAAAATTAAATATAACCTTTTTATACCGAAAGTTTCAAAGATAATACTTAGCGGCATTTTTGTCAATGCTTGTACAGGTTAAAGTTACCCAAAATTTCACTCCTGTTATTATAGCAATAGTTGCTTTGATGGATGCTCTACCTATTTAGAGTCTGTCCATAAAGTCGAGTGTTTGATTCATAATGTTCGAGATCAAGGCGTGCGAAAATTTTAAACCGCAGTATACTAGTGTATATGAGGATTTAAAATTTGAGCAACAACGCAGATATCGGACATTATGGACAAACACTATTTAGTGGTTGTAATAACTAAGAGCCGTCTGTTAATTGAGAAAATCTTTCAGCAAACGCTTTGCGGATGGAAAGATAACCCTGCATTTCTTTAAACATATCATCAGAATCAAAAATAAATAACTGCTCATCCTTGAAAATTCCGACACATGGAGAGTGATTACACTGGTTAAACAGAGCGTAAAAGCTATTGTCTGTATTACAGTTCTTCTTATAATAAAATAAGCATTCACTTCCCGGGAGTAATTCTTCGGATTCATTATACAGAGATTTTTTTCTTACAATATCGCCTCCACCATAATGAACAATGGCTTTTCGGCAATGAATCAGGTTTTTATCTTCGAGAAAATCAAATAGAACTTTTATACAACCGCTGCAGGAGATCGGCTTAATAAATACCATTAAACTCAGAGAATCATTTTTTTGCAATACAAATTCATCCCCATAAATATCTTTAAGACAGCTTTTTGTCTGTTGACTTTTAGCATAATAAGGGATAGAAAAAATAATAAATAATACGAAAATCCTTTTATAGCACAATCTCATAGATATATAGCTTTAATTGCATCTGATCGTCAACAACTTCCTTTTTCCTGATTTCTTGCCATTCATCATATGTTAAACCAAGTGGGCTGGTTTTTGAATCCATGCGCAAGGAATAGATTTTAAAATTCCTGAACCAATAATTCATACGGCCCGGAGCCCCTATGATCAAAGGAAAATCACTTTTCGTCATTTCTTCCTGCCCGGTTATATGCACAAAAAAACTTAAGCTAGTGTATAATCGTTGCGGTGTTGTATCATCAGATACTTTAAAATTTCATATGACTGTGAATAGCAACTGTCTGTACTAACTGAACTAATAAATAAATGTCCATTATCAAAATATAACCTGTCATTATAAGAGTAACATTTCCCATATATGCTATCATTTAAATAATTTATTCCTGATATAGTGTACGTTATATCTTCAATTTCTTGCTCCATACTTTCCGGTATTTGATTCCAGTTTTCTCTTTCAAAGGGAATTGTGTGAGAATATTTCAGGTTCAGATCATAGACATATACTTCACGGTAATTCGGCGATAATATATAAATGGCTTTATTACCGTGATCAAACGCAATATAATTATTGGGGCTTAAGTTTCCAAAATGTTTTATCCCATATTTAGGCTTAATTGATTTTATTAAGTCCAAGCCTGAACTATGGCCTGCGCTATTCGGTTTTTCAAAAAGTACTAATTCAATACAACCAAAACGTTTCTTTTGTAAACATGCCAGCAAAATTTTCCCTTGCTCAACACTTACAATTTTTTCATACTTTCTGTTTCTTTGGGATCCTTTATACTTATAGCTATTAGCAACTTCTATGCTTTCTTTTTCCAAGTTGTTTAAAAATACAACAATATGATCACTGATCAATATATAAATTGAATCTTTTGTGACATAATAATCGCTTATATGATTATCATCAAGTTCTAAATTTTTAAAATCCAAATAAAACAGCTTTGAAATATTTTTTTCTAAATCCAAAAAATACCCGGAGCATTTATTATCTTTAAGTTTCCAGGATAATAAGAAATTTTTATTTTCTTTATTAAAAAATTTTATTCCAAAAGATGGGACTCTTCCTTTTCCAGGATCAAGTTCGTTCAAATCAATAATTGTATCCAGTTTGGTAATATCAGATAGTTTTGATTGAGCAAATAAGTTATTGCTTAACACCAAAATCATCATGCAAAGGATGATCATTCTAAAATAAACTTTTCTCATACTTTTTAATTTTATTGATTGTCGCATCATTTTTTCTCAAAACAAGAATTACTAAGCAAGATTACAAAAAAACTTTTAAATACTGATGTTGTTCCTTGTCAGGAACAACATCAGATATTTATTGCTTATATCCTAAAGATCAGGGTGGTGGGTAGTTATCATACTCATCAATTTTAATATAAACTTCGGTAAAATCCGTAAAAGACAAATACCGGAACAAAATAACCAGCCTTGCGGCAAATGGAAAAACTATTATGAGGGAAAGCAACCAGTCGGCCATAAAATGCAGGGAAGTATCTTTTCCCCGCCATATAACCCAACCGCAACCACGCCTTTGATAAGCGATAAACCGGGCGATAAAATTTTACCAATGCAATATGCCGTGCAGTGTAAAAATGGGGCATAAATACCTGTTTTTAGTTTTTATAAACAATATTGCCAGTTTTTAACTGCAAACACAAGATATTAGTGCATGTTTTTAAAAACTCAACCAATCATGTGCTAATATACAAATTTTTTAAACATCACGCAAGAAAAAAATCTAAAACTTAGCTCATTTTTATAATTTAAAAAATGGCTTTCCCACTTGCCAGCAAGCGTTAAACATTGGTAATGAGTGATTTTGGAGATTTTTTATTAAAATTTTGGAATAACTTCAAATGTACAGATTTTTCCGCCACCATTAATAACCGGAGGTATTACAGCCTCACATTCCCCGGATACACATATTTCAGGTGTTTGGAGGCAATATCCAGCAATTCCCGGATTGTGTTCACCGGTGTTGGCGGAGCATTAAGCTTATAACAGGGAAAGTAACGGGAAATATGCAGTACCGTTTCTTCACCAAGTTTTTCTTTTATCCAGATGACCATTTCTGTGAATATCTCTGCATCATCATTCCATCCCGGTATGATCAGGTTTGTAATTTCCAGATGTTTATTATGGGCCCGTATTTGCAGAAGGGCATCCAGTACCGGCTGCAGCTTCGCCCCACTCAGCTCGCGGTAAAAATCGTCCCTGAAAGCTTTCAGGTCTACATTAAAGGCATCCATATATGGCATCAGTGCCTCCAGTGGTTCAGGATTGATAAAGCCATTGGTGATCATCATGGTTTTCAATTCATTTACTTTGGCTTTCTTTGCAATATCGAACATATATTCATAGTAAACCAC
>JAWOBQ010000157.1:0-10902 GCA_046484255.1 Bacteroidales bacterium
GTAATAGATTAGAGGTCATGCTCTGTGTAATCCGTTAAAATCAGTGTAATCAAAAAAATCGTGCAATTCGTATAACGAGGTACAGCTCCGCCGCCTCACTTACATGCCTGCTTTCGACAAACGACATAAGGAGCCGGATAAATCATTTATGAGTAACAAAATTACTCAAAGATTTTTACTGTGCAAGGGAAAATGTAAAAAAAATTAAAAATTTTTTTAACCAATTGGTTTTCAGCGGATGAATTGGCTATATTTTTTTAACGGAAAGGGGTATCAGGGGTTTGGGTTTTTTTTCGTTCTATTTTTTTATGCCGGTGATGAGCTGGGAAATTCAAAAACACGGCCATGGATTTTCCATTACAGGGAAAATCTTGTCCCAAAATGAGAAAAACACTAAATGTATCCCAGCCGCTAAAAATCAGCTTTACCCCATCCCTAAAGGGAGGCTGATTTTCAGCGGCTTCACCCTTTAGGGTTCGGGGTAAAAAGCCATTGAAAATCAAATGTGACCTTTTTAGACCGGACTCATGTATTCGTTCAGGGAATGCCATTTATGCAAACGGATCAATAGATAAACTGATAATCTCTATAGGTATGGTTATCTACGGAGTACCAGTTAGTGTGGTGTCCTTTTTCGGCCCAGTCCTGGAATCTCAAATAGCCTTTTAAGATACATTCTTTAGAGATCATATAGTCAAAGCTCTCATAGATATTCAATCCCCAGGGGTAGTTACCGGCCGACTTATAGGACTTGATGTTCGTGGCGGCTGAACCGTCATAGGCAGCGGCATCGGAGTCATCGTCGGCGGTATTAAAAAATGCGGGATCGGCCAGGTCGCTGGCGGTTTTTCCGGGCAGGTGCACTTCTCTACCGCGGCCGTCATTGGGGACATTCACGATAATATAGGGGTTAAACTCCTGCGGCAGGTTAAGGTTTACGGATGTAACGGGGCTTGCGCCCGGTGCCGGGTTTCCATTTTCCATAAAGACCAGTTTGATCTGCATCGTATCGGGCTGCACGTGGGTCATGGCGGGGTCGACGTTTATCCCTCCTCCTCCACCGGGGTGCTGCAGTATGTCATAAGCGTTATCAAAAACGATAATATTAAGAGCCGACTGCCCGGCTTCGGTGCCGTTAGCGGAAATGTTGAAAGAAGAGCCCGGCACCTGTATGCCTTCCGTACGTATAATATGGTCAGGTGAAAGCGAAGGAAGCTCAAAGGCAAAAGCATTGTGATAGCTGGCTCCTATGGCCCGGAGGACAAAAGTAGCGGCGATCTCCACGACCTGGTCGCTGGCATTGGTGATTATGTCAAAGCTGTAGTCGATCACCATATCGTTGAAATCATAATCGCCTTTAGCCGGCCACAGGTCTTCATATATCAGGGAAGAAAAGCCGGAAGAGGGATAGTTGTTAATAAATGCCCGGTAGGGGTCGTTGGGGAAGTCATCTTTATTGTCGTTGATCCCGTCCCCGTCGGAGTCATTCCCTTTTTGGGAAAGCCCGGTAGTTTTGGAAGAAGGGCCGAAGGGGTTGGAAGTGTATACTTTTACATCCCCGGCTTCTACGTATGAGGGAACGGTTACAGGGTAAACATTGTACAGGGCAGGGCCTTTATAATACAGGCGATCCTTGTCGGCAATATATACCGGGCTGCCGTCCTGTGCTATACTGTCCGGCAGGCTGATGCCATGGCTGTGGCTGGTCTTCCAATGAAAGTTTTCGCTTACGCGAATATCTTCCATCTTCTTTGCGCGAACATCATTTTCATCTCCGGATTCTTTTTGACAGGCGAAAGAAAAAAGTATGCCTGCTATTGCAATGCTATACAAAATGTGCTTCATGATCATACAAGCTATAAGGTTTGCGTTTTGAAAGCATAAACCGTGCCAGCTTTAATCATATGCTGAAGGTCAAATATGGGCTTTGCAGACCGGATACCGATATGGTTTGCAAGGCAATTTCGTTTGACAACTTTCAAAAAAAACAGTATCTTTGCCCCAAATCTCTAAGATCCCTCTTTTTCAGGCAGAGGTAGTTTTTCCGGTGCATAAACCCGTTTTTTATGAAAGAAAAACATATACTTATTGTGGAAGATGATACCATGATGCAGGCATTGCTCAAAAAGATCATTGGCAAGGAATACCGGGTTACGTCCAGGTCGAATGGGTTAGAAGCTTTACGCTGGATACAGGCCGGCAACATGCCGGATATGATCATCTCCGACATTAAGATGCCGGAGATGGATGGCTATGAACTTGTCAGAAACATCAGGAACAGCGGCTTATACAGGAATATCCCCATGCTTATTCTTTCCGGGGAGGAGGACTCAGCTACCCGGATCTCATTTTACAAGCTTCACATCAATAATTTTATTGTAAAACCCTTTAATCCGGATGAACTTTTGGTATTGACAAAGCTGATAGTCGGCGACCTGGAAATGGAAACAGGAGAATGATCATATGGACCAGGACAAGCTCAACATCTTATATATTGGGAATGACCGCAATATTATCATGCAGTTTTCCGGAGATCAAGCGACAGGGAACTTTATTCACAAGCCCAATGCCATACAGGCTTATAAATGGCTGAACAATCATAATCCGGATGCGATCCTTTGTGAGTTTGTTTTACCGGGGACTACGGGCTTTGAGGTATTCAGTTATCTAAAAAAGGCGTCGTATCAAAAAGACCGGCCGATAATTCTGCTTCACGACAAGAACAGCGAGGGCATTCGGGAGCAGGCCCTGAACGAGAAGGTAGACGACCTGTACATCAAGCCGGTAAGCAGCAGGGCGGTAATCAGCAGGATCAGGGCCATGCTCAGGTACGGCTTACATAACACCCGTTCGGAAGCCGGCGAAAAGCAGGATCTTCCGGTCTACCGGATTCCGTTGAGCAAGCGCATATTTGATATCGTATTTGCCGGCAGTGCGCTACTGGCCCTTTCGCCCGTGCTGGTCCTGGTGATGCTGGCTATCCGGCTGGAGTCGAAGGGTAAGGTATATTATGTCTCCCAGCGCGTCGGGACGGGCTACAGGGTGTTTCCGTTCTATAAGTTTCGCTCGATGTATACAGGCGCCGATGTTAAGCTAAAGGAGATACAGCACTTGAATCAATACGGGCAGGCCGCCCGGGAAGATCAGAATGCATGGGAAGACTTCTGCCCCGAATGCTCCCGCCTGGGGAAGTTTTGTTCGCCGGTTCTTATCTTTGAAGGGCGCGAAATCTGTGAACGCAGGTATCTGAAAAACAAAAAGGAACAGCAGAGCGCTGCCTTTGTAAAGATCAAAAACGACCCCCGGGTAACCCGGGTAGGCCGCTTTATCCGGAATACCTCTATCGATGAACTTCCCCAGTTGATCAATGTGCTCAAAGGCCATATGTCTATTGTGGGAAACCGGCCCCTGCCGCTTTATGAGGCAGAACAGCTTACCTCCGATCAATGGTCGGAGCGCTTTATGGCCCCGGCAGGGATCACCGGACTGTGGCAGGTAGAACTCAGAGACAAAAAAGGAAGCTTCTCGGATCAGGAACGCAAAGAACTGGATAACTCGTATGCCAGAAATCATTCCTTCTGGGGAGATATCAAATTGATATTGCGAACGGTGCCTGCCCTGCTGCAAAAAGAAAATAAATGAACCCTGCCGGCAAAGACGGCAGAACGGAATAACAAAGTGCCCCGATATAGATCAGCCGCCCTTTAGGGTTGGGAAAATGCTGATCTTCAGCGGGTATGATAAACGTTGTGGTTTTTTAGGTTAGACTCTACCCTTAGGATCATGAAACTATTCATGTGGGTTTTCGTATTACTACCAATTAAAACGGTCTGCAATATATTAACATACAGGGACAAAATCTTATGGAAAGGCATTTACTACTATGTATAGCGTTCATATTGTGCAGCTGTTTTCCGTTAAAGGCACAGGATCATCCGGATTCGGCGTATACGGAAACCTTCACGTACTTCAATCCCCTTGAGGAGGATATAGAAAGCCATCTTCCTTCCTTACAGGCGCTGATCGACAGCGCCAAATCGCACTCTCCCCTTTTGCAATACAAAGATGCTGCGGCCGTCATTTCCCGCTTACACACCCGCTCGGAACGCCGGCAATGGAGCAAGCATCTCGGTCTTATTGCTGATGCAAGGTATGGCTTATTCGATCATCTGATCTTAACCCAGGATGACCCGGGGGAGATAAATACCGGAGCCGTCAGCTTAACGCGGCAAAGCAGGTATTCTGCCGGCATATATATCAAGCTGCCGTTACAGGAGATCTATGACCGCAAAAACAGGGTCAGGATCGCCCGGGAAGAAGAGAAAATGGCTGAGCTTGATTATGAGACTGAAAAAATGGCTTTGCGCAAGCTGGTGATCCGGCAATATAACGAGCTGATCACGGCACAGCAAGTGCTGCGGGTGAAAAATGAGTTTATCCAGGACGTGTTGATCCAAAAAGAAATGGCCGAGCAGCAGTTTAAAACCAATGAGATCGACATTTCCGAAATGACACGCCTGAACTCCATGTATTCCAAGGCCAGGACCGAGTTTGCCCATGCCAAAGGGGAGTTTAATATCGCCTACCTTATGCTTCAGGAGATCACCGGCATCAAGTTCAAACTAAAAATACGGGACAAACCATGACGATAATACAGTTTATCCGCCTGATCCGAAAAAACCTTTTGGTTTTGCTGATAGTTCCGGTATTGCTGGCTGTACTGGTATACCTGCTCTCCCAAAGCAAGAAAAAAACCTATGAGTCTTCCGCCACGTTTTATACCGAGCTGGCCAGTGGATATAATGTAGAAGGCGACCCTTCGGCGAAAGTTGATTACCATGCTACGGAAATTGCCTTTGACAATTTTATCAACATTTTAAATTCCCGGATAACGATAGAAGACGTGGCTATCAAGCTTTTTGCGACCCACCTGATATTAGAGGAGCATGATCCCAACATGATCTCCAAAAAGCATTATGATGAACTGCAGGAGATGGTGCCGGAAAAGATCAGGGATCTGGTAGTAAAAGGGAACCCGGATGCAACGGCAGAAAACCTCAGGGCGCATATGGCTCCTGATGAAGATAATTTTATGTACGGCCTGTTAAACCACGACCACCCGCATTATTCGGTAAAAGCCCTCAGCAATGTCGAGGCAGAGCGTATTGAAAGCAGCGATCTGGTGAAGGTTACCTATGAAAGCAACGACCCCGGCATCTGCCGGCACACGCTGGAGATACTGTCAGATATCTTTATCAGGAATTATTCGCAAATTAAAGGAGACCGTACCAAAGAGGTGATCGCCTATTTTGAATCCCAACTGGAAAAGGCTGCCGGCAAACTGGAGGATGCAGAAGACCGGCTGCTGGAGTTTAACACCGGCAATAACATCATCAACTACTACGAGCAAACCAAGTTCATTGCCGACCAAAAGGAGAAGTTAAATGTTGAAGTGCAGCATGTAAAGATGGAGCATGCTTCTGCTCAGGCGGCTATTCGCCGGCTGGAGTCGCAATTATCGTCGACAGACAAAATATTCTTAAGCAGCTCGAACATCCTCACGCTTCGCGACAGCCTGACCCGTATCAATGAAAACATTGCTTTGGTCAGTGCGTTAGCAGAGACAGAAGACACGGCTGCGGCTGAAATGCTGGCCCAATATCAAAAGCAGAGCCGCCGGGTCAAAAACCGGCTGGAAACGGAAGTGCTCAATCTCCATGCTTTAGGCAATACGAAGGAGGGCTTAAAAAAGCAAGAAGTGCTGAGTGCCTGGCTGGAAAAAGTGATTGAATTTGCAGGCACAAAAGGCAGTCTCACGGTGCTGGAAGAGCGGCAGGAGGAATTTGCAGAAAGGTACCGGCGGTTCGCCCCGCTGGGTGCAACGCTCAAGCGTATCGAGCGGCAGATCAGCGTCTCGGAAAGAGAATACCTGTCGATCCTGCATAGCCTGGGGCAAGCCAGGCTCAAGCAGCAAAATATCGAAATGCAAAGCGATGTGAAGCTGGTCACGGAACCCTTCTTCCCTATCACTCCCAAACCCACACGCAGGCTTCTGATCGTGATCGCCGCCGGCATCGCAGGCTTTATCCTGGTGCTGTTCGTGATCCTGCTGATGGAATACTTCGACGCCACCCTCCGCTATCCCGAACGTGCCGAAAATATTACCGGCATTAAAGTCGCTTCGGTGTTCCCGCGAATCGATGCCAAAACAAAAGCACTGAATAATTTCGCCTTTATCACCCAACGCCTCATTGCCATACTGTTGTTCCACCTGAGAAAGCCTACCGTACACAAGACTACGGATAATCCGTATATTATACTGATATATAGCATGCAAAACAGTGAAGGCAAAACCCTGATCGCACGGAAGCTGGCCGAAAAGATAAGCGAAAAAGGGCAGTCATACCTGTTCCTTAACCCTCATGCCAATACGGAAGAGCCGGAGATGCCGCCTATGGCAGATCACGAACATCCGTATACTCCCCGTGAATATGCGGGCATTGGCAGCAAAGAAGCCTTTATCAGTCAGCTTGCTTCCGGCATGGAGTATAGCCCCGACTATATCCTTATAGAACTTCCGGCGATCATCCCCGCAGAGTTCCCCACGAACTTGCCGCGCTTTGCCGATGCGGCATGTCTGGTGACTCGCTGCAACCGCTTATGGTCGAATGCGGATAAAAAAGCACAGGAAAATATAAAGCCTCTGCTGAATAAACAACCGCTGATGATGCTTAACGGCACGGAAATAGAAGCGCTAGAGTCTATACTGGGAGAGCTCATGAATAAGCGCTCAAGGATAATACGGCTGGCAAAAAAAATATTGAATTTTCAGAGGTACTCGCGTCATAAAATCCAATAACCGCATTGTTAACGATTATAGCCAAAATATTCCGGGATAAAAATGTACAAAGCCTGTCAGGAAATACCATCAATGCCGCCCTGGGCTTTGTCAGTTTTATCCTGTTAACCCGCAGTTATGAAAAAGAGATATTCGGGCAGTGGGTGCTATACATCACCGGCTCGGTTTTTATCGAGATGTTCCGGTTTGGACTGACGAAAACCGCTATCGTGCGTTTCCTTTCCGGTGCCGGGGCTGAAGAGCAGAAGAAATTAAAAGGCACGAACTATGTAACCGGCCTTTTTATCACTGCTATTATAGCCGTATTGCTGTTTAGCGCAAGCTTGCTGTTTCCTTCTGCCATCGAAAGCTCCGGCTATAAACTTTTTTTTACCTGGTATCCGCTGATGGCTTTTTTAAACTTTCCTTACAATAATGCGATCACGTTATTGCAGGCCCGGCAGCGGTTCGATCTGATTTTACTTTTAAAAGCCTCTAACATTGGATGTTTTGTGATCTTCTTAGCATTAAACCTGTTTTTCTTTAAGCTGGATATTCTCAGTGTGGTGGCTGTCCACTTGCTCCTTCATTTTGTCTTTTCGCTGGCCGCTTTTTTTTCCGGCTGGGACGGGCATCAGCATATTAGCAGTGCCAATATTGGCAGTGCCAAAAAGATCCTGAACTTCGGCAAATATGCTACCGGCACGCTGATCAGCTCAAATTTGCTCAAGAGTGCCGACACCTTTATCATTGCTCTGAGCCCGGTATTGGGGGCGGCCGGTGTAGCGACCTACAGTGTGCCGCTGAAGCTCACCGAGGTGCTGGCCATGCCACTGAAAAGCCTTTCGGCCACTGCTTTTCCGAAAATGTCCAAAGCAGCCATGCAGAATAAGCTCCATGAAGTGCAACGCTTGTTTTATGTCTATAGCGGAGCCTTAACATTTTTCTTTGTTGCTCTGGCCACCGGTGGGTTTATCTTTGCCCGGGAGCTGGTGGTAATCGTCGGAGGAGAGCATTATGCAGACACAGCACCGGTACTGCGGATATTTTGTATATATGCTTTGTTTTTGCCCACAGAAAGGTTTGCCGGCGTCGCCCTGGACAGCCTGAACCTGCCGCACAAAAACCTGAAGAAAGTCCTCATGATGAGTTCTGCCAATATTGTGGGAGACCTGATCGCCGTCTTTGGGGTGATCCACTTTTTCCCACAGATCACGCAATTGCAGATCCTGATGCTGGTGGCTTCTGTAACTATCCTTATGACTATTACAGGGCAAATTGCAGGCTTTAATTATTTAAAAAAAGCGATCCCCCTGTCCTATTTTTATATTTTTACAGCCGGGAAGTTATTTTATACCCGGGATATTAAAAAGCATTTTAGATTGTAAGCGATATGCCACAGCTCGTCAGCATTAAGACAGGATCAGAAAAGCTCAAAAGGCCACGGGTGGTCCTTTTGCTAAGCATCGTCTTGATTTTAGCGGCCTTACTGCTTACGCATTACGGCTTACCGGCAGCGGCGATCTTAATTGCGCTGCCGTTGGTTTTGGGGTTTTTGTTGTGGTTGTTCTTCCACCCACGTAACGGCATAGTGGTTTATCTTTTCGCCGCCTTTTTAACCGGGGCTTTAGGGCGGTATATTCCGGGCATTCCTTTTGGACTTTCTTTAGACACGATGTTGTTTTTAACGCTATTGGCCTTTATTTTCACACATTTTTATTCCGGCATTTCCTGGAAGGCGGCAAATCATCCGCTCACGTGGATAACGGGGGCATGGTTTTTTTATACTATTCTGCAGATGTTCAATCCTGAGAGCCAGAGCACGGTAGCATGGTTTTATGCCATGCGGGGGGTGGCATTATATCCATTTTTCACGGTTTTGCTAAGCTTTTTACTATTCAGCAAGAAGAAAGACCTGCATGTATTTTTAAAGATCTGGGCTGTGTTCACGTTATTATCTGCCTTAAAAGGGATACAGCAGGTATACATCGGTGTCGACCCGTTTGAGCAACGCTGGCTGAATGAGGGTGCAGCGAACACCCACATTCTTTTTGGGAACCTGAGGGCTTTCGGTTTATATTCGGATGCGGGAACTTACGGGGCGGCGATGGCTCAGGGGGCACTGGTATTTTTTGCTGCAGGGCTGGATACCAAAAGGCGGAAGACCCAGGTCTTTTATTTTATTACGGCAGCGCTGGCCATACTAGGGACGATCATCTCCGGAACGCGGGGGGCTTTGGTGATCCCGGCTTTCGGAGGCTTACTGTACCTGTTGCTCAGGAAGAACATCAGGCTTTTCAGTGTAGGGGCATTCGCCATGTTGGCTTTCTTTTTGTTTTTAAAATTTACGACCATCGGCAACAGCTTCTATGAGATCAACCGCATGCGCTCGGCCCTGAACCCTGATGATGCATCCTTACAAGTGCGCCTGCAAAACCAGCGAAAGCTGGCGACTTACCTCCGCGACAAGCCTTTTGGCGGTGGCGTGGGCTCCGCCGGATACTGGGGGCTCCGGTTCTCGCCCAATACCCTGCTGGCACAAACCCCTACCGATAGCTGGTATGTCAGAATATGGGCGGAAATGGGAATCGTTGGCCTTGGCCTGCATATGGCCATGTTGATATACTTTCTGATCGCCGGATCCCGAATTGTATTTGTGAAAATTCATAACCGCGAACTGAACGGAATTATGGCCGGTTTTATGGGAGGATATTTCGGAGTGATGGTTGCCAGCTACGGAAACCAGATCCTGGGACAGCTCCCGATCGGGCAAACGCTATTTATCAGCCTTACACTGGTTTTTATCAGTCCGAAAATACAAAATGAAATGCAACAAAATGACCGTTCCGGAAAATCCTCATATAATCATGACCGCGAAATTCAATAGAAACTTATTTATTTACCTGCCCTATGTTTAAACCCTATATACCTAAATCGATATCCAAACATAATTACCATTTCGAGAATTATGAAGATGTTCCGGATGAAGTATTTGACCGGATCAAACGCGGTCTTAAGGATAAACAACATGATCATCCTGACGTTACTATTGTCGCGATAGCCTACAATGAAGGGGTTAAGATATTGCGTCTGCTTTCTTCACTATCAGCCTTAGAAACAAAATTAGCTATTGAGATCATAATCGTTAATAATAATTCAAAAGACGATACGCAAAAGTTTTTGGATCGTGTGGAAGCCTATAGTATTTTCGAGCAGCGGCAGGGGATCCCATATGCCAGACAAGCCGGCTTAGAGGCATCGAAAGGGAAATATCATTTATGTGCGGATGGGGACACTATATATCCACCGGATTACGTTGATTCTATGGTTAATGCTTTACAAAAACCGGGCGTAGTTTGTGCCTTTGGGTTGGGTTCATTTATTCCGGACAAGTCCAAATCACGGATCTTATTAGCTTTTTACGAACTGTTTAAGGACAACGTTATTAGATTGCGCTCCATTAACAGGCCGGAACAAAGTGTACGTTCACAAAGCATGGGCTTTCCCACGGAACTGGCAAAAAAAACAGGATGGAATACTGCCGTTAAGCGGGGGTCGGATGGCCGGATGGCATGGGCTTTATCGAAACATGGAAAACTTGTTCTGGTAAATGATAGTGGAGCACGCATATGGACCACAACTGAAACCTTAAACAAAGATGGGAACTTTTTACAAATGATTATAAAAAGGATCCGAAGAGAACTCAAAAGAAGTAAAGAGTATTTTGTGAAACAAAAAACCGAATACAAAGAAGTTGAAGATATTGAACAAAATAAGAGAGACACGGAAGAACAATTGCGTAAAGATCAATACAAAACTTAATCAACCCAATCAACGCAATCAACTCAATGCACCAAACCCACTCATAAATTCAACCAACTTAATCAACTCAATCAACAGGGGTATTTACATATGACAAAAAAGAAAGAGGGATCAAACCAACCGAAGGTTTCCATCATTTCCATTAATTACGATCAAAGTGCAACAACACTGGAAATGCTGGCATCTTTACAAAACGTCCCCTATCCGGATTTTGAGATTATCATTGTGGATAATGCATCTCC
>JAWOBQ010000186.1:0-15137 GCA_046484255.1 Bacteroidales bacterium
GCCGTAAAAAACAGCAATCTGGATATCGGAGCACGTACCATTGAGTTTAACCGTGTGGAATATCTGGTCAGGGCATTGGGATATATTGAGTCGCTGGAAGACCTGGAAAAAAGCGTTGTGAAAGTAAAGGATAATGTCCCTATCCGCCTGGGTGATGTGGCCAAAATACAATACGGCCCGGCCACACGACGGGGCGGACTGGACAAGGACGGGGCCGAAGCTGTGGGGGGTGCCGTTGTAGCACGCTACGGAGCTAATCCCATGGAAACCATTGAAAACCTGAAAGCGAAAATTGAAGAGATATCGCCGGGATTACCTTCCAAAACACTTGATGACGGCAGCCGCTCGAAAATCGAGATCGTCCCTTTTTATGACCGCACCGGCCTTATCAAAGAAACCCTGGGAACACTGGAAGAAGCCATCTCTCTGCAACTGCTGATCAGCATCCTGGTGATCATTGTCCTGATGCTTAATCTAAATGCTTCATTCTTGATCTCAGGCCTTTTGCCTTTAGGGGTGCTAATGACCTTTATCTTAATGCGGCAGTTCGGCGTTGATGCCAATATCGTCGCCCTGTCAGGCATCGCCATTTCCATTGGTGTGATGATCGATGTGGGCGTAATTTTTACCGAAAACATCATCCGTCATATCAAGATGAAAAAAAATAGCGGAGCTAAAGGTATCAAGCTATTGAATATTATTTTCAACGGAACCAAAGAAGTTTCCGGAGCCGTGCTTACAGCCATCACCACAACCATTGTTAGTTTCCTGCCCGTTTTTGCCATGGAAGCTGCCGAAGGGAAGTTATTCAAGCCTCTGGCATACACCAAAACATTTACGATGATCGCAGCACTGATCATTGGCCTGATCATTATCCCGGCACTGGCACATCTGTTATTTTCCGTCAAAACCAACAAAACGAAATACAAACAAGGGTTAAACCTGATGGCAACAGTGGCCGGAATCGTATTAACAATCCTTAGCGGCTATTATATAGCACTGGCGATCAGTGCTTTTGGTATCAATAACTTTTTGGCCGCCCGCGGGTCGGAAAAACAAAAGTCCAGGGCAAATTCTATCAATATTGGGATCATGGTTGCCATTGTAGTCTATTATTTATCAAAAATATGGATGCCGATGGGGGCACAAAATTCCCTTCTTACCAATTATATTTTTGTGCTCTCAATTGTTGCCGTAATTCTGATCCTGTTATCGTCAATAGTATGGCTCTATCCCCGTCTGCTAAAATGGCTGCTGCTTCATAAACGGATATTTATAGTGGCAGCTGTTATCATACTGCTATTTGGCACTACTACATGGCAAGGCTTCAGCAGCATTTTCGGGTTTATGCCCGGCTTTATCAAAGATACGCGTGTTTACGAATCTTTAGAGCGCTCTATTCCCGGCCTGGGACGCGAGTTTATGCCAACACTGGATGAAGGGTCCTTTCTGTTAATGCCTACTACTATGCCTCATTCCGGCATTGAAGAAAATCTGGAAGTGATCCGTTTACTGGATAGAAGGGTCCATGCCATCCCGGAAGTGGAAACAGTAGTTGGCAAATGGGGGCGCGTCAATTCCGCCTTAGATCCGGCTCCCACTTCCATGTATGAAAACGTGATCAATTATAAACCGGAATATATTTTGGATGAAGAGGGACATCGTAAGCGATTTAAAACCAATGACAAAGGCGCTTTTATGCTTGAAAACGGAGACCTCTATACCCCGGGAAAAGATCAGTTCCGATTGATCCCCGAAGAGCAACTTATTCGTGATGACAATGGTGAATACTTCAGACAATGGCGCGAAAAGATCCAATCGGAAGATGATATCTGGAATGAAATCGTATCCCGGGCCAATATCCCGGGCCTAACTTCCGCACCGAAATTACAACCTATCGCCACACGCCTGGTAATGTTACAAACCGGCATGCGGGCACCCATGGGCATCAAGATCTTTGGCCCGGACCTGGAAACCATCGAAGAAACCGGGCTTACTCTGGAAAGCCACCTAAAAGAAGTAGAAGGCGTATCGCAGAATTCGGTATTTGCCGACCGGGTAGTGGGAAAGCCATATTTGGAAATCAATATTGACCGCAATGCTGCAGCCCGATATGGGCTTTCTGTCAAAGAACTGCAAAATATCCTGTCCGGAGCGGTAGGAGGGATAACGCTAACCAACACCGTAGAGGGGCGCGAACGGTTTCCTGTACGCATACGGTATGCCAGGGAATTCCGGGAGCATCCCGGCGAACTGGAAAATATTTTGATCCCCACCCAGACGGGAGCACAAATCCCCTTAAGCCAGGTCGCCAATATCACATACCGGCAAGGACCACAAATGATCAAAAGTGAAAATACCTTCCCGGTCTCCTATGTAATCTTTGATAAAACAGAAGGATATGCAGAAGTAGATGTGGTGGAAAATGCGCAGGACTACCTCAACGGCCTCATGGATTCAGGCGATTTTGAATTACCTGCAGGAGTAAGCTATGTATTCACAGGAAACTATGAAAACCAAATAAGAGCAACAAAACGCCTAACGCTGGTGATCCCCATATCCCTGATAGTGATTTTCCTGATATTGTTTTTCCAGTTCCGCTCAGTTACCTCCACTTCGCTCATATTCAGCGGGATTCTCCTAGCCTTTTCGGGAGGTTTTATTATGCTGTGGTTATACAGCCAGCCCTGGTTCCTGGATATAACCATCGCCGGAACCAATATGCGGGAGCTTTTCCAGCTTAGGACGGTCAACCTTAGCGTAGCCGTTTGGGTAGGCTTTATCGCCTTGTTCGGGATTGCCACAGACGACGGAGTATTGATCAGTACATACATTAAACAATCCATGAATAAACATAAGCCGGCAACCATAGACCAATTAAGAGCAGTTATTGTAGAAGCCGGATCAAAACGAATAAGACCGGCCATGATGACTACCGCCACTACACTTATTGCTTTATTGCCTGTGCTTTCATCAACAGGAAAAGGTTCCAATATAATGGGGCCCATGGCTATCCCTCTTTTTGGAGGAATGCTCATCGCTGTAATTACTGTGTTTATGGTACCCGTGTTATATTCCGCATGGCAGGAACGAATTCTCATTAAAAACCATAAAAAGATGCCGGACAATAAATAAAGAACATGAGAAAATAAACGGATATACATGATAACCCATTGATAAAATTTTAGACATATGCAAATAATACAAGTCGTCTTAACCATTCTCTTAGCCTTATTTATCAATATATTGGAGGCACAGCAGGATTTAAACCGTTACCTGGAGCAGGCTGCAGAAAATAATCCCGGATTGCAGGCCACCTTTCATGAGTATATGGCAGCCTTAGAGCAGGCCCCCCAGGCTAAGGCCTTGCCCGACCCACAAATTGCCTTTGCCTATTTTATCAGCCCGGTGGAAACCCGTGTAGGCCCCCAACAGTTTAAAGTATCGGCAACCCAGTTTTTTCCATGGTTTGGCACACTGACAGCCAAAAAGAACATTGCTGTTCAGGAAGCAAAAGCAAAATATGAACGTTTTCAGCAAGAAAAATCAAGGCTTTTTAATGAAATTAAAGCAGTTTATTTTAACCTTTATCTCAACCAAAGGTCCATTACCATTACTATGGAAAGCATGGAGCTTCTCCGTTCCATTAAACGAATGGCTTCCAAAAAGTTTGAAGCCGGAAAGGTTTCCATACTGGATGAATATCGCGTGAAAATGGAAATAAACGAACTGGAAAACCAACTGGCACTACTGCAAGATAAACACCTGCTCCTGGAAAAAGAGTTTGGGAACCTGCTGAATGCACCCGGAAAAAAAGATATCCATCTGCCTGATACATTGTGGAGAACAGATCTTCCACTTAGCAAACAACAAGCTTTGGATTCCGTCCGCACAAAAAACCACAAGCTGTTGCAACTGGAATTTGAACAAGCCGCACTGGCTTACCGGAAAAAAGCTTCAGAATACGCTGGAAAACCAACCTTCAATATCAATCTTGAGTATATTTCTATCGGTAAAGGAGAACAAAACCTGGCCGGAAAAGACGCTTTTGTGTTTCCATCTTTTGGGATGACCATTCCCCTTTACAGGAACAAATATAAAGCCATGGTTCAGGAAGTAAGCTACCTGGAAGCTGCCAGTGAATATAAAACAGCCAGCGAGCATAATACGCTGAACACATTGTTCCATGAAGCCTGGAAAGATTACCGGGACGCCAAACGTCGAATTGCTCTGAACGAAAAACAAATGGAACTGGCCCACAAATCCCTGAAGCTGCTGGAATCAGAATACGCTACCACAAGCACGGAATTTGAAGACCTATTACGCATGGAACGTAAAATATTACAATATAGCCTGAAATATGAAAAAGCAAAAGCAGATAAGCAAGCAGCCATTGCCTTTATCAACTATTTAATGGGACGATAATACAGGCTGTTTTTACTATTTGCTCAAATTACAAAAGAGAATAACATTTCCAAACAACAAGACCATGAAAAACATTATAGAAACAATAAAAGCCAATTACCAGCTTATTCTTGCCGTTTTGCTTACCGGCATAGCTACAGGTATTATCGCCGGGAACATTTTCAGTTCAAAAACCGCTGAAAAAACACCTTCTCAGCAAGCACAGAACCATGAGGCTGAGAAATCTGAAACCTGGACATGCTCTATGCATCCGCAAATAAAGCAGGATAAACCCGGCGATTGCCCTATTTGTGGGATGGAGCTGATCCCTGTAACAAGCCTGGATGAGCAGGGGGACGATATCGACCCCAATGAGATCATGATGTCGGAATCTGCTGCTAAACTGGCCGACATACAAACAACCACAGTACGTAAAGGCAGCCCGGAAAAAACAATTTTTATGCAGGGGAAAGTAACTGCCGATGAACGGAATATCACTGCATTAACGGCAAGATTTGGTGGACGGATCGAAAAGCTGTACATCAACTTTACGGGCAAGCATGTGAAAAAAGGGGAAAAGCTTGCCAGCATATATTCCCCTGACATGATAACTGCCCGGCGTGAACTGCTGGAAGCACTGGAAGTTAAAGAAACCCGGCCTGAAATGTATAAGGCGGCTAAATCTAAATTAAAATTATGGGATCTCACGGATAAACAAATTGAAGACATTGAAAAACAAAAAGACCCTGAACCATATTTTGATCTGCTTTCCCCTCACAGCGGTACGGTTATGAAACGAAATGTAGCTCAGGGAAATTATGTAAAAATGGGAGATCCCCTCTTTAAGATCACCGACCTGTCTAAGGTTTGGATAATGTTTGATGCCTATGAGGCCGACCTGCCATGGATCAAAACCGGCGACCAGATAAACATCTCTGTGGAGGCAATGCCGGGCAAAACCTATACCGCTAATGTAAATTATATCGATCCGTTCATTACCACAGATACACGCACAACGAAAATTAGAGTTGAGCTAAAAAACCCCGGCTTAACCCTTAAACCCGGAATGTTCGCCAGTGGAAAACTGCATTCTCAGATCGCCATGGAAACGGAAAAAATGCTTATCCCAAAATCGGCAGTATTATGGACAGGAAAAAGATCGTTGGTGTTTGTAAAAGTTCCAAACAGGTCTTCTCCAAGTTTTTTATCCCGTGAAATAGAACTGGGCCCTTCAGCCGGGAAGTTTTTTGTGGTTGCTGACGGACTTACACAAGGAGAAGAAATAGCCACAAACGGCGTCTTTAAAATTGATGCCGCCGCTCAAATGGAAGGCAAACGAAGCATGATGAACCCAAAAGGAGAAGCCACACATACCGGACATGCTCATGCTGACAAAAACATGAATGAAATGAATATGGACGATGATGCTAAGGCTCACGAAAAGAAAACCCAACAAAATGAAAATGAAACTAGCTTTAGCGTTTCAGGTAAATGTGGAATGTGCAAAACACGTATCGAAAAAGCGGCCTTAAATTTGGAAGGTGTAAATTTTGCTCTTTGGGAAGAAGACTCCCGGAAACTGACAATCAAATATGATGACGCAAAGCTAACACTGGAAGATGTACATCAGGCTATTGCAGAGGCCGGGCACGATACCAAAAAAGTAAAAGCCGATGACCAAACCTATGAGAGTCTTCCGGCATGTTGTAAATACAGGGATTGACAAACAAAAAGCATCTGATCATTGAGGCCGGGCAAAAACTCATAATTGATCACACCCGCTGAAAATCAGCTTTGCAACACCCCTAAAGGATGGCTGATGTTCAACGACTTCACCCTTTAGGGTTCGGGGTAAAAAGCCGGTGAAAATCAAATGTGACCTTTTCAGTCCGGCCTCATCATTATTTACGGAAAGCCTGAAAAGGCCTATATACGAGCAGCAGGGGTAAAGAAAAAAAATAAATTTAATATTCAAATATTCAATTTTTTGTATATTTGTCTCCGGAAATTAAGGTTGTGAAAAAATTTTAAACCGCAGTATGCCCGTGTATATAAGGTTTTGAAATTTGAGCAACAACACAGATATCGAACATTATGGACAAACACTATTTATCCTTTTTATATCAAGAGTCCGGTCTAAAAACACTAAATGTATCCCAACCGCTAAAAATCAGCTTTACCCCATCCCTAAAGAGAGGCTGATTTTCAGCGGCTTCACCCTTTAGGGTTCGGGGTAAAAAGCCGGTGAAAATCAAATGTGACCTTTTTAGACCGGACTCTATCAACTATGAGAATATAATCGAAAGTTCCTCTGTTAATTGACGTAAAACCCATAATCAGGGGGAAGATAAAAGTGTAAAGGATAAAGGAACAAGTGTAAAGTGTAAAGTGTAAAATGTAAAGGAACAAGTGTAAAGTGTAAAAACCAAAAAACCGCACATAACCATAACCCATAAAAATTCATACATATGAAGCGATTTTTATTATCTATTCTATCCCTGATAGTTTCGACTGCTGTTTTCGCCCAGCTTCCGGTTGACTCTACGATTCAAAACAAAAAAGTTGTTCTGGAAGAATTTACAGGGATAAACTGTCCTTACTGTCCGGATGGACACCGGATAGCCAATGACGTAATGACAGCCAATGCCGGTGATTTTTTTATTATCAATATCCATACCGGCAGTTACGCGGATCCCGGCAACAATGATCCGGATTACAGGACTTCTTATGGTCCCAGCCTTGCAGCCCAGGCTAATGTGTCAGGCTTTCCGGCGGGAACCGTAAACCGCCATTTATTTCCCTCATGGTCGCAGAGCTCCGGAACTGCTATGAGCCGGGGGCACTGGGGAAATGCTACTAATCAGATATTAGCAGAAACCTCGTATGCGAATATCGCTATGGATGCTCAAATTAACCTGCAAACAAAACAAATGACAGTGGATGTACAGATATATTTTACCGACACTGTTGCGCCTTCTACCGTTAACCTGAACCTGGCCGTCAACCAAAATAACATCCCCGGCCCGCAAGCCGGTGGAGCGACCTATAACCCCTCGCAAATGCTTCCCAACGGCGATTACAACCATATGCATATGTTGCGGGAGCTGATCACCGGACAATGGGGGGATGTTATTGACACTACTGCAATGGGAACACTGATCCAACGCCAATACACCTATTCCATCCCTAATGATATTAACGGGGTACCCATGGAAATGCCAAACCTTGAAGTTATTGGTTTTATTGCAGAAGGACAACAAGAAATTATCACTGCGGCCAAAGCGGATATCTCTTATATCACCCCTCCCGGAATAGATATTGCTGATCTGGAAGTAAAACCGGTCTCCGACATGCCCGGTCTTTGCGATTACTCCCTGGACCCCGAGATTATGGTGATTAACCATGGAAGTGTAGCCGTAGATACTTTCAGAGTAAGCTACGACCTTAACGGAAACATAGACACGGTAGAGCAAATCACTAATCCAATCCCGGCAGGTGACTCTGTCACCATTACCTTCCCTTCCATTACACTTCCCGAAGGAAGAAATATATTAACTGTCAATGCTAACGTAGACAGCACAGCGCATCTGATCGAAATCGAGAATAGCGATAATACCGCCAAAATGCCTGCTATATACACTATCCCGCCAAGTACTTTTAGTTCTGATCTGTGGGAAAACCTGGAATCCTATTCCCCTTTCGAGGAGCAACTGGACAATTCTATTATGATGGGCCCAAAAGAAAAAGCATTTGTTATTAACCAAACCAAAGTTACCGGATTATCACACCCTATTGGTGGATATGGAAATTCGGAAAACAGCCTGCTCTTTTTTTTCTATCAAATGGAGCAGGGTACAAGTTCAAAACTATGCTGGGAAAAAATGGACTTTTCCAATAATTCCAACACCCGCTTCCGCATGGATTATGCCTATGCCCAGTATACCAACCAAAACGACAAGCTGGAGGTACAAGTTTCAAGCGACTGCGGGGACACCTGGACCACCGTATTCGAAAAAGCAGGCGCTAACCTGGCTACAGCACCGCCTTTAAACAGTGGCATGTTCTTCCCGGATGCAACCCAATGGAAATCAGACACAATTGACTTGAGCTTAATGGACGGAGAAAGTGAAGTGCTTTTAGCCATTAAGGGCTCTTCCGACAAAGGCAACAATCTGTTTGTTGATAATTTAGTGGTGTATGATGATAACACGATTTCCATAAAGGAAAATAACATCATGGAACAGTTTTCGGTATATCCGAATCCTGCCACAGACTTAATAAATGTTGACCTTAGCCTGAACGAACCGGCAGAAATAACCCTTCAGGTAATAAATTCCATGGGGGAGGTAGTAATGGTCCAGCCTGAAGGAAGCATGCCATCCGGCCCCCACAGTATCGACATCAATACGAGTAGCCTTGCCTCAGGGGTATATTCTTTGCGTATTATTAGCGGAGATAAGCGTTCCATCAAGCGGTTTTCCATCGTAAGATAAGGTTTACGGCCTTTGCAAAACGGCAAACAGAAAATAGATCAAAAATGCCCGGGATTAAGCTTCCGGGCATTTTTTTAGGGGCATTAATAATAGATTGGTATCTTTGCAAAAAGATTTACTATGCTGGTTTTTCCTAATGCGAAGATCAATTTCGGCTTATACGTTGTAGCCCTTCGCCGGGATGGGTTTCACAATATTGAATCGGTACTTTGGCCTGTTCCCTGGCACGACATTCTGGAGATCGTTCCTTCTGCAGACGGCCGGTTTTCGTTCCGCCAAACCGGGCTGGAGCTAACCACCCCTGCTTCCGGGAACCTGGTAGTAAAAGCGTGGGAACAAATGCAACAGGCTTTTGATTTACCTATGGTTCATATCCATTTACATAAGCTCATCCCGCCTGGTTCGGGGCTGGGAGGGGGTTCTTCGGATGCGGCACACACGATAACCGCGCTAAACGATTTGTTTTCCCTTGGCTTACGCAGCCGTCGAATGCAAAAGCTTGCAGCAAATATTGGCAGCGACTGCCCGTTCTTCATTGACGGCAAGCCCCATTTCGTTGCAGGAACAGGGACATTGCTTTCTGAAACCCAGGTTGATCTGAAGGGCTTGCATATCGGCATTGTAAAGCCGGATATTCAAATTTCCTCAGCCCGGGCCTACCAGGAGATCACTCCTTCTCCCGCTCCCAACAACTGGGAAAACCCGGGGAAAAACCCCGAAAAATGGGAGGAAAACGTATTTAATCAGTTTGAAACTTATGTGTTCCGGGAATACCCCGGCATACGAGCCATCAAAGATGATATGACCAGCCTTAAAGCCGTCTATACCTCCCTCTCCGGAAGTGGTTCGGCCGTCTATGGCCTGTTTCAGCAAAAGCCCAATATGGCTCAATGGTTCCCGCAATTTGTCACCTGGCAGGGCCAATTATAAGACGTTCCCTATATTGCTTACCATTACTTCGGAGCCAGACGTATCAATAAAAGACCTACCACAGTAAAAGCAAAATTCGGCAACCATACAGCTAACCATGGCTGCAGATCTGATTTTATGGCAAATGTAGTGGAAATTTGCATAAACAAAATAAAAGCAAAACTAATTGTAATCCCTGCCGCCAGGTGAAGACCTATCCCCCCCCTTACTTTCCGGGAAGATAACGAAACCCCTATAATCGTAAAAACTACGGTAGCAAAAGGAAAAGCATTACGCTGATGCTTTTCAACTTTATATACAGAAATATTTCCGGAGCCTTTTTGCTCCTCCTCCTTAATAAACTCCCGGAGCTCAAAATAATTCAAAACCTCTACTCGCTTTACCTGATGCGTAAAATCCTCCGGAACCAATATCATAGTCGTATCGGTGTGCTGCCCATGGATAAGACGCTCCGTATTCCCATCCATATAACGCTTTGTGTAATTCTCCAGTATCCAATTGTTTTCCAGACTGTCCCATCGTATGTATTCACTGGTTAGCTTATAAACCAGGCCCTGATCATCAAATTGCTCGTGGGTGAAACGAAAGCCTGTATTATCCTTTTGATTAAACCGCTGTACATATACATAATCGTTTTCTGATGTCTGTAAATGAATATTCCGCTCTTTTTTCTCCCCCGAACCATAAATATATTTCATCTCAAAAGCCAGACGATTCTCATTGGCTACGGGGATCACAAAATTTGCCAGGTAAAATGTCATCAAAGAAAGAAAAAATGCCGACAACAAAAACGGAAACAACATCCTGCGAAATGAAATACCGCTTGAGAGAATTGCAATGATCTCTGAATTAAAAGCCATCTTGCCCGTAAAAAACACTACCGCGATAAAGGTAAACAACGGACTGAACATATTCACAAAAAATGGAATGAAATTCAGGTAATAATCAAACAATATTTCATCTAACGGAGCCTTCTCCTGAATAAAATCATCAATTTTTTCTGATACATCAAAAACAATAACAATCAGAAGGATAAGAGCTATCGCCAGAAAAAAGGTGCTTAAAAATTTCTTAATGATATACCAGTCTATTCGCTTCATGTTAATTCTATTTCTGAGTCCGGTCTAAAAACACTAAATGTATCACAGCCAATAAAAAACAGCTTTACCCCATCCCTAAAGGATGGCTGATTTTCAGCGGCTTCACCCTTTAGGGGTCGGGGTAAACCGCTAAAAATCAAATGTGCCCTTTTTAGACTGGACGCATTTCTAAAAAACGCCCCTGAAATTTCAGTCAGTCATGCTTACTCTGTTCTTTCTGCAAAACAACTTCTCGTCTTCAATCCTGTTAACAACAATTTGGTTCCCTTGCCCAGAAAACGGAAAAAACATTATTCTGTTGCCTTTTACAACCTGTTTTGTAAGCGGGATACCATGCTGTTCTTCCAAAGGGCAAAATCCTTTTCCTGTATATGCTTTCTTGCTTCTCTTACCAGCCACATATAAAAGCCCAGATTATGCAAACTGCCGATCATGGGCCCGAGGCTTTCATTTGCTGCATACAAGTGGCGTACAAACGCTTTACTATATTGGCTATCCACAAAAGACAGCCCGTTCGGATCCAATGGGGAAAGATCATCTTTCCATTTATGATTTTTCATATTCATGATCCCCCCGGCCGTAAACAACATCCCGTTCCTGCCGTTACGCGTAGGCATCACACAGTCAAACATATCCACGCCCAGTGCAATACTTTCCAGAATATTGGCCGGTGTCCCCACGCCCATCAGGTAACGCGGTTTATCTTCCGGCAGTATCTCACACACCTGTGCTGTCATTTCATACATAAGCTCAGCAGGCTCGCCCACAGAAAGCCCTCCGATTGCATTCCCCTCCCTTTCTTTGGAAGCTATATATTCCGCAGATTCCCGGCGCAGATCGGCATATACACTGCCCTGAACGATAGGGAAAATCGTTTGCCTGTAGCCATATTTGGGCTCGGTCCGGTCAAATTGTGCCAAACTTCTATCCAGCCAGCGATGGGTACGGCACATTGCTTCCCGCGCATAGCCAATATCACAGGGATAGGAAGTACATTCATCAAAAGCCATCATAATATCGGCACCGATAATGCGCTGAATATCGATCACATATTCCGGACTGTAAAAATGCCGGGAGCCGTCAATATGAGACTGAAAAGCCACCCCATTCTCCTCGATCTTGCGTATATCGGCCAGCGAATGAACCTGGTACCCTCCACTGTCTGTCAACATAGGGCCCTGCCATCCGTTAAACGCATGAAGCCCTCCGCTTTTCTCTATGATCTCCAGGCCAGGCCGCAAATACAAATGGTAGGTGTTGCCTAAAATAACAGAAGCACCTGTATCTTCACGCACATCACGCATATGCACTGCTTTTACCGTTCCCGCTGTGCCTACAGGCATAAACACCGGCGTCTCTACCCTGCCATGAGCCGTAGAAAACTCACCGGCCCTGGCAAAACTCTTTTTATCCTTTTCGGTTATCCTAAATTCCATCGTTTAAATTATACGACAAAAATAACCATTCAAGCCGGATAAACATCCAATTATTCAGGCTTTGATGAAAGAGCCCGGTCTAAAAACACAAAATTTATCACAGCCGCTAAAAACCAGCTTTACCCCATCCCTAAAGGGTGGCTGATTTTCAGCGGCTTCATCCTTTAGGGTTCGGGGTAAAAAGCTGCTGAAAATCAAATGTGGCCTTTTTAGACCGGACTCATGAAAAAGACTGCAGTGCATTACAGGCAAGACGGCAAGACAAAGCTGTATGATCACTTTGCCCGGCATGCTCATTGTAATAAGATGGCGTGATCTTCAGAAAAGCCTGTTCCGCCTCTGTAAATAATGCCGGGCTAAATTCTATTCCCATAAGTTTGTTCATAAGTTTTCTTTATTTTGTTTTTGTAAAATCATTGTTCGTATTAAATTTGCTTGTATGAGCATTATAGAAGATCTGTTCCGGAATTTCTCATTACAAAGTATTTGGGGAATCATATTTATCCTGTATGCGGCTGCCTGGCTAATCCTTATGATATATCACTGGCTGGTATTTTCCCGGATCGCATTGTTCAAAAAACAGGCACCTCTCAAAACGGAAGCGGAACTTCCCCCCGTATCCATTGTCATTGCTGCAAAAAATGAATACCATAACCTAAGTCGTTTTTTGCCTTTAATCCTGCAGCAAAATTACCCTGATTTTGAAGTTATTATTGTAAATGATGCCTCCGATGATGATTCTGCAGAACTGCTGGACGATCTCAAGCAAAAAAACAAACACCTGAAAGTTATTAACCTTTATAAAAACTTCAATTTTTTTAAAGGGAAAAAATTCCCCTTATCCGTGGGTATTCGCTCAGCTAAACACGAACATCTATTGTTAACGGATGCCGATTGCAAGCCATACAGTAATCTATGGATCAAAACGATGCTCAGCTCTTACGGAAAAGATACGCAAATCGTACTGGGTTATGGAAAATACGAGCATAAAAAAACATTTCTCAACAAGATCCAACGCTATGACACCCTGTTTACTGCGATGCAATACTTCTCGTTTGCGCTGTTAGGGGATCCATATATGGGAGTAGGGCGCAATTTATCCTATGTAAAAACCCTGTTTCAGAAAAGCAAGGGATTCTCTTCACATTATAAAATAAAATCCGGGGACGATGATCTGTTTATCAATAAAGTAGCCGGCAAACACAATACCGCTATCTGTGCAGAACAAAACGGTTTTACCATTTCCCGGAGTACTGCTACTTTCGGGCATTGGGTTAAACAAAAGCGACGCCACCTGACGACCGGAAAATATTACAAGCCACGGCATAAACTGATGCTTGGTGTCTTTAATATTTCCAGATTTGTTTTTTGGGCCACACTAATTGCTTTGCTGATACGTTTTTTTAATGCAGGGTACGTGATCACATCAGGCATACTGCTGTTAGGCACATTTCTCTTTATACTGAAAAACATCATGAGAAAGTTTGATGAAAAGCATTTACTTTTACTTTCACCTTTTTTGGATATTATACTGTTAATTAGCTATGTGTTTATTACTTTTGCAAATCTAATGCGCAAACCGGATAAATGGAAATAAACTCACATCTGACAAGCAAAGCAAAGCGCGATATGGAACTTATCGGCAGGGCCCTGGATAAAAAAGAACAAGGAGCCTATGCGGAGCTTATGAGCAATTACAGGGATGCTCTTTATTTTATGATGTTGAAAATGACCAATAATCCTACTGATGCTGAAGACCTTACCATTGAAGCCTTTGGAAAAGCATTTAAAAATCTGGGGCAATACTCTCCTGATTATGCTTTTAGCACCTGGTTATTCCGTATCGCCTCCAACAACTGCATTGATTTTCTTCGGAAAAAAAGAAAACAAGGGGCCTCCTCTATCAATGAACCCACTGAAGAAAACGGGGACGAGTATGCGCAGGGGCTTAGCTGCAAGCAACCCGGGCCGGATGATGAACTTATGAAATCCCAGAAAATTGAAGTGATCCGGGTTGTTGTTGAAAAGCTTAAGCCCCATTACCGGAAACTGGTTGAATTGCGTTATTTTAACGAGTATTCTTATGAAGAGATATGCCAGGAACTGGACCTTCCGTTGGGCACCGTGAAAGCACAGCTTTTCAGGGCCAGGGAATTCCTTTACAATATTATGGAGCAATCAAAAGACGAAATTTAAATGTCCCCATCAATGACACTACACGAGTTTCAAAAAGATATTTTGACCGGGATTCCCGACGAGATTCCCGAAATGCCTGAATTTGAATGTAATATAAACCGGGCCCCGGTTCGCAAAGACATTCTGAACAGAAAAGAGAAAACACTGGCATTAAAAAATGCCTTACGGTATTTCCCCCAAAAGCACCATGCTGTATTAGCTCCTGAGTTTGCCGAAGAGCTAAAAACCTATGGGCGGATATACATGTACCGGTACCGGCCGCACTACAAGATTTCTTCCCGGACTATCGATGAATTTCCCCACACCTCCAGACAGGCTGCTGCCATCATGTTGATGATCGCCAACAATCTGGACAATGCCATTGCCCAGCATCCTTATGAACTAATTACCTATGGGGGAAACGGAGCGGTATTCCAGAACTGGGCTCAATACAGGCTTTGCATGAAGTACCTGGCTGAAATGACTGAAGAACAGACACTGGCGATTTACTCCGGACATCCTATGGGCTTATTTCCGTCGCATAAAGATGCTCCGCGAGTTGTAGTAACCAATGGCATGGTCATTCCCAATTATTCCAG
>JAWOBQ010000188.1:0-4811 GCA_046484255.1 Bacteroidales bacterium
GCAGGATTCCGCTTCTATAACTGTAAGTGCCATTCCCGGAAGCATCTCCGGCACCAAAGAATTGAACATCTTATACCCCATTAACTGCAGCTCAGACACGCTCACTGTTTTCCTTAAAGAACAGGCCCCTCTTACCACAACAAGCACTCCCGACACCACACTCTGCTCCGGGGCAGCATCCATATATGCAAGCGGGCAGGACGGAGCCCCCCCTTATACATATAACTGGAGTACCGGAGACTCGACATCAACCATTACGATCAATCCCGCTGCCTCCACCACCTATACGGTAACTACGTCCGATCTCTGCAATCAAAGCATCGTAGATACGATCAATGTAAAGGTAAGCTCCCCGGTGATCACCCCAATGCATGACTCCGTATGCCCGGGCGACACGGCACAGCTTTCAGCAACCGTCCCAGGCGCCCAAAACTATCTCTGGGAAACCGGAGATACTACCTCCGCCATCAGCGTATCCCCCTCAACAACCACCGGATTTACCGTAACAATTACCGACTCCATTGGCTGCACAGATACAGATACCGTATTTGCTTTTATAAACCCTCTCCCCGATATTATCGTTCCACCCGACACCACGATCTGTGAAGGAGGTACTGCCACAATCAATGTACAGGGAGCACAAAGCTATCTATGGAATACCGGCCAAACAGGCCCTTCCTTGTCGGTCAGCCCAACCACAAATACCACATATACAGTAGCCGGAACCAGCGCGCTTGGATGCACCGACAGTGCTTCTGTTATAGTTTATGTCAACACATTCCCTGTTGCTGACATCACCGCTAACAAAGACACATTATGCCGTGGAGAACCCGTGGAATTAACCGCTTCCCAGGGTGATAAATACCAGTGGAATACCGGAGCCTCAGGCCAGTCAATATTGGTCAGCCCTGATAAAACAACGCACTATACTGTTACCGTCAGCAACGTCTTAAATGGTACTGCATGTCCCGATGATGCCAGCATGCTAATGGAAGTCATACGATGCAATACTTATTTTACTCCCAATGCCTTCTCCCCCAACAATGACGGAAAAAATGAAGAATTCGGACCCCTCGGGCAATTTAAAAATGTGACCGACTACGAATTTATGATCTTTGACCGATGGGGAAACCTACAATTCTACACCAATGATTACAACGAACATTGGGACGGTACAGCGATGAACTCCAATACGCCTGCCCCAACCGGAACCTATGTCTATAAAATCCGTATCACTGAAGGAAAATTTGAACCTATTGAACTGCAGGGAACAGTGATATTAATTCGCTAGTGTCCAGCCGGCCACATCCATACGAAAACCCAAAACCTGTGTCGAACTTGAAATCTTAGTCTAAATTTTGAATTTCTATCTTGAGATTTATGCCGGTCCTGAATTCTGAGCCCTTCTAAGCTGCATTATTCATGAAAAATACTCTATCTGCGACTTTCGACGCCTTGCATCTGAGCTAAACGTAATGCATGAATAATACAGCTAAAAACACAATATTTATCAAATATAGTTTACAGATATTGATTTTATAGTTAAATTTGTATGATTGATAAAGTATATATTCATTGAATTTTTACCGCGAACCTCAATAATTTAAAATCAAACCATCATGAGAATCTATATCCTATCCATTATTCTGACGTTTATGGTGTTTCCTTCAACAGCCCAAACGCATATCAACACGGAAACCTGGGAATTAACAGACAGCATCACCTTTTCCTCTTATGATAATTTAAGTGCTGCTGCCAGCGACGGGCAATCTTTTTATCTGACGGAATGGAATTCCGGCACGTTTATCAGAACTGATATGGCCGGCAAGGTTGAGGAGGAGTTTTCCATAAGTGGCATTTCCCAGATTCGCGATTTATGCTACGACGGGCAATATTTTTATGGTGGCAAAGCCGACTCGGTAATTTACATCCTTGATCTGGAGCAAAAGCAAACTGCCGGCACCATTCATGCTCCTTCCGGAGTAGAGATCAGAGCTATCGCCTATGACTCGCTGCAGGATGCATTTTGGGCCGGGAACTGGGAGTCGGATTTTTATTTGATCGACCGGGGCGGGCAGGTTTTGGATACCGTTGCTTACGCTCATCATCAGCAGCCAGGCATTTCAGGCCTGGCCCTGGATATATGGAGCCACAGCAGCCCGCAGTTTTGGTTCTTTGCCAGTAAGCCGCAAAGTCCGGTATTCTTAGGACATATGGACTTTCAGGGCAGCTTTTCCGGAGTATTTAAAGATTTGCGCGCAATAAGCTCCGGCATATCCGGCCCTAAAGCCAGAGGGCTGAGCATATATACGGCCGGGAATGAAAAGCGCCTGCTGGGGGTTATCGAAGGAAAGCCTTCCAAACTATTTGTTTATAAGCTAAACTCCATGATCCCCAAAACGGATGTCGCTGTTATAAAAGTAACTTCTCCGGTTTCTGGCTGCGAGCTGGGCAGCTCGGAAAAACTCACAATTAATATTGCCAACACCGGCATAAACCCGGTCAGCGATATCCCTTTAACTATCACCCTTATCAGCCCCAACTACTTTCTTCATCAGGAAGTGATCCCGGATACTATACTCCCCTTCAGCTCCATTCAATATACGGCAAATAAGGCTTTTTACATGGCCGGTACCGGCACGTATTCCATGGAGGTATCCACCGGGCTGGGCGCGGATGAGTTCCGCGACAATGACACTTTACGCCATGACATTATTAATATGCAGCCGGAAGCGCCCCCGTTCACAAAAAATTTCGACTCCCTCCCTTACTTGCAGGGCTGGAAGATCACCGATGCCAACAACGACGGCTATAGCTGGGAGTTTTATGAAAACGAAGGCATAAACAACAGCGGAGCAATGGGTTATTCCTGGAATGAAGACGGAACCACAAAGGCCGATGACTGGCTTTTTTCCCCCTGTATTACGCTGGACAGCGGAGAAGTTTATGCTATGCGCTACAGTGCCCGCTCCGGGATCGCCGGTTATGAAGAAATGCTTAGCATGTATATCGGCCGTAAACCGGATACTTCAGCGATGCAAAAAAATATTTATCCTTCCGCAAAAATAAAGGCCGACAGCTTTATCGTCGTTTACGATACCTTCAGTGTAGCGGAAAGCGGTGTATATTATTTGGGATTCCATATGCACAGCAAGCCGGATGCATACAAGTTCTTTTTGGACAATATTATCATTGATCAATCGGTCTCTATTGAAAAACATAGCAAGCCACAAGTACAACTTTTTCCGAACCCTTGCAGCGACTATCTGCATATCCGCTCGGATAAGCCAATCAAACGCCTTAAACTATTAGCCCCTTCCGGACATGAAATACTACAACAAAACCCTTATTCACAAAACGTTAAAGTCCGGGTAGATGCATTAGCTGCCGGCCTGTACTTTATTCTACTCGAGTATGAAAACAAGCAATTGATACGAAAATTTCTTAAACACCCATAGTAACATTATCCGCTGATCTTTGTTTAAAATTACATGGAACTGCCTATTTTAAAAGATATTGTTGTTATTTTGGCCTTATCGGTAGTAGTTATCTTTGTGGCCAAAAAAATACGTATCCCTTTAATTTTAGGATTTTTGATCACCGGTATTATTGCCGGCCCTCATGCCTTAAACCTGGTTGAAAAGGTGCATGCAGTGGAAATGATGGCTGAGATCGGCGTGATCTTACTGCTGTTTACTATTGGCATTGAATTCTCTTTCAAGACTCTACGAGACATCAGCCGGACGATATTGCTCGGAGGGTTTTTTCAGGTATTGCTCACCATCGCTATAGTAGCTCTGTTAACCCTACAGTTTGGCTTTAACTGGCCAATCGCTGTTTTTTTAGGATTTTTGGCTTCGTTGAGCAGTACGGCCGTAGTATTAAAGCTGATTCAGGACCGTGGTGAGATATCAAGTCCTCATGGACGCAATGCTTTGGGAATATTAATTTTCCAGGATCTGATCATTGTTCCCATGATCCTGTTTACCCCTATGCTTGCCGGAGATACTGATGGTACAGGTCAGGAGATCATAATTACCTTATTGAAAGCCGTTGTGGTGATCGGATTACTTATCTATTCTTCCCGTACACTTGTTCCCAAAATATTAACGATCATAGCAAAAACACAAAGCCGTGAATTGTTTTTGCTCACAATATTGGTTATTGCTCTGGCCGTTGCCTGGCTCACTTCCAGTATTGGATTATCTTTAGCGTTGGGGGCTTTTCTGGCTGGCCTGATCATTTCCGAATCGGAATACAGCCATCAGGCATTCGGAAACATCCTGCCTTTTCTGGATGTATTTACCAGTTTTTTCTTTGTGTCTATCGGCATGCTACTGAACCTTTCTTTTTTTGCAGAGAACCTTTTCCCGATCATAGCAATAACCTTGTCAATCCTGATCATAAAAGCAATGATCGCCGGCTTAGCCGTCTTTATACTGGGCTACCCACTCCGCATAATTGTAATGGTAGGTTTGATGATCAGCCAGGTAGGAGAATTCTCATTTATTCTCTCTAAAATCGGGCAAGATGCGGGAATGTTAAATTCGCAGACCTATCAGATTTTCCTTTCCGTAGCCGTAATTACCATAGCCATTACCCCTTTCTTTTTTCATATCGCCCCAAAACTGGCATCCCAATCCATGAACCTTCCGCTTCCGCAACGATTGAAAACAGGCATACGAACCCTGGATGATCCCAGAAAAGAGAATGAAGCTCAGCATCTTATAATTGTCGGTTATGGTATTGTAGGCAGAAATGTGGCCATGGCAGCACAGTATGCCAACCTTCGCTATACTGTCGTAGAGATG
>JAWOBQ010000069.1:0-9333 GCA_046484255.1 Bacteroidales bacterium
GCGATCTGCCTGGCAGTGATTTTTTCCATGGATATGCGCATTTTCCTGTTTCCGGATTTGCGCAGCTGCGGCTGATCGATCTCCAGTATATCAACCGTATAATCCGCAAGGTTTTCACTGTCCATGTCTTTGATCAGCAGCGCATATCAGCTTGTTGTTTGCCCCCGGTGAAAGCGTGATGCAAGAACTGAAGCGGCGCTCCCAAATGAAAGTGAATAGCATACATGCTGATGAAAATGCACAGTATATCAAAGAATATAATATCGATATGGGGAGGTTCCAGCCCATGGTAGCCTTGCCCGGTCGCCCCCATGACGATATTGCGCTGGATAAATTAAAACAAACGAAAATCGATTCTGCATTTATTGGCTCTTGTACGAATGGAAGAATGGAAGATCTGCGGGTTGCGGCATCCATCCTGGAAAAACGAAAAGTGGCCCCGGGAGTGGTTTTGAAAATTGTACCTGCTACGGATGAAATATGGCAACAAGCATTGGAAGAAGGCCTGATCAAAATATTTAAACAGGCGGGTGCGTTGGTGTCTAATGCCGGTTGTGCCGGATGTGCCGCCGGACAGGTAGGGCAAAACGGACCCGGGGAAGTAACAGTGAGTACCGGAAACAGAAACTTTGAAGGAAAACAAGGTAAAGGAGAAGTGTTTCTTGCCTCACCTGCTATTGTCGCTGCCAGCGCTGTGGCCGGATTTATAACATCACCGGACAGCATCCCCCAAAAGCCCATGGAGTTTGAAACCGGTAGACGGGAAACGGGAATAGCTGATCAACCCGCTAATGAAAAACAACATGAAAAGAAACGTCCGAATGTAGTCGAGGGGCGAAGCTGGTTTATCAATAAAGATGATATTGATACCGATATGATCTTTCATAACCGTTACCTGCATATTACCAATATCAATGAAATGGGGCAGTATGCCCTGGATAACCTGACGGGCTATGAGGATTTTGCCCGAAAAGCCAAACCCGGGGATATTATTATTACCGGTAAAAACTTTGGCGCCGGAAGCTCACGCCAACAGGCAGTGGATTGCTTTAAGGCCCTGGGTGTTTCTTGTATCCTGGCTCGCTCTTATGGCGCTATTTATGAACGTAATGCTATTAATGCGGCGATGCCTGTATTGACTTATAAGCCGGAAGCATTGAAAAGGATTGACTATGAAAATGGAGATAAGATAAGGATCGACTTTATCAATGGGTCGATCACAAACCTTAAAAATAATAAATCTGCCAAAATAAACCCCTTCTATGATGTGCAGGCAAATATTTATCAACGTGGAGGTCTTCTGGAAAGCTAAGATCCTTTTTCAGAAACCGGCAACAGCATAATTTATGGAGCAAAAAAAAATATTGCATATTAAAAATATGGTTTGCCCCAGATGTGTTATGGCCGTGGAAGGAATATTGAACAAAACAGGCATAGACTATCAGCAAGTGGAGCTCGGCCAGGTTAGTTTACCGCAGGAGTTGCCTGCTGAAAAGCGGAAACTCCTGGAAAAGGAAATGCAGGCTATTGGATTTGAATTGCTGGAACCCGGCACTTCAGCGTTGATCTCCAGATTGAAAACGCTTGTCATTAATCAGTTACATCATGAGGAAGAGCCGCTCAATGTTAATTTTTCCACCTTTTTATCGCAAAAGCTGCATCATGAGTATTCCTATCTGAGCCGGTTGTTTTCTTCTGTGGAAGGAGTTACCCTGGAAAAGTTTATTACACGGCAGAAGATCGAAAAAGTAAAAGAACTTATATTCTATGATGAGCTCAGCCTTTCTGAAATCGCTTTCCAAATGGGATATAGCAGTGCAGCTTATTTATCCACCCAGTTTAAAAAAGAAACCGGCATGACTCCTTCTGCTTTTAAGCAGCGCAAAACGCCCGGGCACCAAAACCTGGATTCTTTTTAAGCAAAATGTTATAAATTTATCTCAAAATGCTGTAATAGCCCGGCATGCCTTTACGATGATATTTGTAGTGTGGAATAATTGAAAAAAACACTATGAATACGATAAAGATATCAGGCAGAAAAGCAGGCAGGGAAAATGGGCTGAACAAGCAAACTTTTCCGGTAAGCGGCATGAGTTGTGCCGGTTGTGTTGCGAGTGTGGAATCCTTATTGAAACATACGGAAGGGATACAGTCTGCTAAGGTAAATTTTAATTCCAATTCGGTTTCGGTGGAATATGATAAGCGCGTACGCCCGGAAGACATGCAAAAGCTTTTGCGTAAAGCGGGTTATAATCTTATCATTGATGCTAAAGATCCGGAAGGTGATCTGCAGGAAGTTCAATACAAGGATTTCCTGGAGCTCAAAAAGCGAACAATCCGGGCAGCTGTGTTGACCCTGCCTGTATTTATTATGGGTATGTTTTTCGCGGATTGGGCTCCCGGGCGTTGGTTGTCTTTGTTATTAGCAATACCCGTATTGTTTTATTTTGGGCGCCGCTTCTATATCAATGCATGGAAACAAGCCAGGCATTATCAGGCAAGTATGGATACTTTGGTGGCCCTGAGTACCGGGATAGCTTTTCTATATAGTTTTTTTAACACAATTTATCCGGGTTTTTTGCTTAGTCGCGGAATAGAGCCTCATGTATATTATGAAGCGGCCACCGTGATCATCACCTTTATATCTATTGGCAAACTCCTGGAAGCTAATGTCAGGGCGAACACATCTTCGGCAATAAAAAAACTTATGGGCTTGCAGCCTAAAACAGTGATAGTAATAAAAGAGGGGCAGCAACAGCAGCTTAATGTTGAAGAAGTTCAAAAAGGAGATCATATTTTGGTGCGTCCGGGCGAGAAAATTCCGCTTGACGGGAGGGTACTTACCGGCAGTTCTTATGTGGATGAAAGCATGATCACCGGCGAGCCTCTCCCTGTGAACAAAACAGAAGGGAAACAGGTTTTTGCGGGCACGTTCAATCAGAAAGGGAGTTTTTACTTTCGAGCAGAAAAGATAGGGCATGAAACTTTGCTGGCACAGATCATAAAGACAGTAAAGGAAGCACAAAACAGTAAGGCACCGGTACAACGGCTGGTGGATAAAATTGCCGGTATTTTTGTTCCGGTGGTAATGGGTATAGCCCTGATCACTTTTGTGGTTTGGTTGGTAATTGGCGGAGAACAGGCGATCACGCATGCTTTGATCACTTCCGTATCTGTATTGGTGATCGCTTGCCCCTGTGCTCTTGGGCTGGCAACACCTACAGCTATAATGGCAGGTGTTGGCAAGGGGGCAGAAAACAACATTCTGATAAAGAATGCGGAAAGTCTGGAACTGGCGCATAAAGTGAATGCCGTTGTGTTGGATAAAACAGGCACCATTACCGAAGGCAGGCCCGGTGTTACGGATGTTTTTCAGGAAATTTCCGGGCAAAGCAGGCATGAACGCGCTGTATTGCTCGCTATGGAAAGTAAGTCGGAACATCCCATAGGAGAGGCCGTGGTTCGTAAATTGAAAGAAGAAGGACGTAGCCCGGCCGTGTTGAAGCATTTTAACAGCTTAACAGGAAGAGGGGTAGAGGCTACGGACGAGCACGGACGCAAATATTATGCAGGGAATGCCAGGCTGATGAAAGAAAAAGGGATTCGTATTGACGGTTCTATAGGCTTCCGGGCAAAGATATGGCAAGAAGAAGCGAAAACCGTCGTGTTTTTTGCCGGTGAAAAGCAGGTGTTGATCGTACTGGCTATAGCAGATAAAGTGAAACCAGGTTCAAAACCAGCTATTGAGATTCTTGAAAACCATGGTATAAATGTGTATATGCTAACCGGCGATAATGCTGAAACGGCCAGGGCAGTGGCACAGCAGGTGGGAGTGTCGCATTATATAGCAGAGATGATCCCTGCGGATAAGGAAAATTTTGTGAGAGAACTACAAGCACAAGGGAAAATTGTAGCTATGGTCGGAGATGGGATCAACGATTCCCAGGCATTGGTCCGGGCGGATTTAAGTATAGCTATGGGGCATGGTGCTGATATAGCCATGGATGTGGCCTCATTAACATTGGTAACTTCAGACCTGAGGGCCATTCCGGCGGCTTTAAAGCTTTCCGGAAAAACCGTAAAAGGGATCCGGCAGAATCTATTCTGGGCTTTTATTTATAATATTATCGGGATCCCGTTAGCCGCCGGAGTGTTATATCCGATCAATGGCTTTCTTCTTGACCCTATGATAGCCGGAGCTGCCATGGCATTGAGTTCGGTTTCGGTGGTGGCCAATAGCTTGCGCTTAAGTAAGGTTCAAATTTGATTGTCCACCCTCGTAAACCGGCAGAAAGACCTTATAGACAAACACTAGTTAAATTGACGTTGCAGCGCACTTTTTAATGTTTTATGAATGCTATTGTTTGTGGCGATGATCTCTGCTCCGAAAAGATAGTCGGCTCCGCCTTTAAAGTCGCAGACTTTCCCGCCTGCTTGTTGCACCAGGAAAGCGCCGGCAGCTACATCCCAGGCATGCAGGCTGTATTCATAAAAACCGTCGAAGCGGCCGCAGGCAACATAGGCCAGGTCTACCGCAGCGGAACCAAGCCGCCGTATCCCACGGGTGTTTTGAAGAAGGTATACAAAAAACTCCATGTACGCACTTATCCGGCTATAATCATAATAGGGAAAACCTGTGGCCAGCAACGCTTCATCTAAGCTTGAAGTTTTGCTGACATGAACCGGGCTGTTATTTAGATAAGCCGGGCTGTCCTGCCATGCATAAAAACACTCGTCACGCGAAATCTCATAGACGATGCCTATAACAGTCTTCTCGTTATATTGTAAGGCTACACTGATAGAGTAAACCGGAACACTATGGATATAATTTGTAGTGCCGTCCAGTGGGTCAATGATCCATGTGTAGCTTTCCCGTTGGTCTTTTATAGTATCCTCTTCCGTTATAAATCCCGAGCCCGGAAGTAATTTCAGCAAGCCTGCAGTTAAAAGCCGCTCGGCGGTTTTGTCTACATAGGTTACATAATCGTGATGCCCTTTGGTTTGTACATCATTTGTATGAAGCTTCCGGTTTTCCCGCCGTATAAAGTCGCCGGTGGATTTGATGGTATCGATGGCCTGATAGCAAAGATTTTCAAGGTTCATATGTTTAAATTTTTTCGTTGCCTTCCCCCTGTAGAAATTTACCTCGTATTTCACCCCCGTTGATAAGAAAAAATCAACGGGGCAAGCAGGGTAAATCGTTAAATGCGACGTTAGGAGCATATTTAACGGGGTTCAAAATAAATCGCAAACCCCAATTCCCAAATTCGAAATCCGCGAATTTACGCCGATCATAACGCGAATTAGCGCGAAGAGGAACAAACAAATTACTATTTATCATCGCATCATCCCATTTAATCATCCCCTGCTGTGTTTATTCTTTATCATTCTGCGAAATGGCATCCGTACCGCTTATCCGGAGTTTGGTTTTTGCTTTTTCCATTTCCTGTGATGCTTTCTAAAGAAAAATATTCCGGCCACACCCAGTAAAATAAGGATCACAGAGATAATTTCTGCCTGAGTTATCTGGTAGTTACCAATTTCGTACGTGGTATTCACTCTGATCTTTTCAATAAAAAACCGGGCAAATCCATGCAGTATCAAAAACAATGAGAAGATCATTCCATGGATATGTATTTTGGTCCTGCTGATCCACAGAATGCTAAAAATAAACAGGTTTATGACCGTTTCATAAAAAGGAGTGGGGTAGACCGGATCTTTCAGGACATGACAGTAATCTCCATGGCACTGGCTCATTTTTACCCCCTCGTTGATCACGTTATGGGGATAGTCGAAGGCCCACATCCATTGTGGCAGCCATGACAACCAGTCGGGTTGGGGGTTGGTGTTTGCGATGCCCCAGCAACCATCCCCGGCTGTCATACATCCTATACGGCCTATGGCATAAGCAAGCACTATAGCCGGTGCAGCTGCATCCAACATATACGGAATGCGTATACCTTTTTTGCGGCAATACCAGGTTACTGCTATAGCCCCAAAGATAAGGCCCCCATAAAATGTCAATCCGCCGGAAGCAAATAAAGAGCCCAGTGGATCTGACAGAAAGGACTGCCAGTTTTCAAACTGATGGAAGATCTTAGCACCTACTACACCTGAAATAGCAGCGATCAACAATATGTTGCCGGCCTGCTGATGCGGCTCAACAGCTACTTTTTCTTTTTTGGGCTTATCCAGTTTTTTCTTTTCTTTATCTATATAGTTTACCACCGCAAACAATATCCCTGCAATGATCCCGGAAGGCCAGTGCCCCTGGCCTGAAAATATAAAATCTTTCAATGATCCGGCCGCTTGTTCGGCCAGGAAAAAGATGCCCAAAAACTTAAACCCAAAAATAAATCCGAAAAATGCGGATAACAGCAGTTCCTGAATGGAAGCCGGCTTGCCTTTTACCTCTTCCCGGTAGGTGGGTGGGATCAGGCCTTGTTTTGCTTTTCTTTTTAATTCTTGTTGCAGCGCCAGATATGCACCGATAAAAGCCAGTGCAAGCATGCTGCCGTACATGGGTATCGGTAATACGATATCCGTGTTGAAAATATCTGATAATAAATGGCCTAATGTTGGATACATAACAAAGATTATTCGATATAAAAATTACTGTTTTTAAATTCTTTAAGGATAACTTTTTCAATTGTATTTATTTTGCTTTGCGCATACGGATGCGTAACCTTGATGTAGTTCCCCGTCCAGCCCTGGATATACGAACCGTTACGGCTGTCTTCCCAAAGCACACTTTGCGTGCTGTCTTTTTGCGAGCGGTAAAATGCCGTCTTCATCGCTTCGGAGGCCTTATGCATTTTTACACTTCTGGCTTTTTTGGTCGCCTGGCTGATCTGATTTTTCATGATGGCCGCTTTCGTATAAGGGCGCATAGAATACGTAAATATATGCAGGTAGGATAGGGGTAAGGATTGCACAAAATCCAGCGTTTCATTAAACTGCTCTTCGGTTTCCCCGGGAAAGCCCACTATCAGGTCGGCCGCAATACAAGCATTGGGCATTACCTGTTTAATATAGCGTACTTTCTCTGCAAAAAGCTGCGTAGAATATTGTCTGCCCATTCGTTGCAAGATATTGTCATTACCCGATTGCAAGGGAATATGGAAATGCTCCTGGAATTTACGGGAACGAGCGATAAAGTCTATAATGTTTTGTGATAAAAGATCAGGTTCAATGCTGGAGATCCGGAACCGTTCTATCCCTTTGACACGATCCAGTTTGCGGATCAAATCGAAAAACGATTCTCCGCTGTTTTTTCCAAAATCACCGATGTTTACCCCTGTCAGAATAATTTCTTTGATGGCGGAATGCCCGATCTCTGTCGCGTTGCTGATCACCTGGCTGATGCTGTTGTTCCTGCTTCGCCCCCGGGCATAGGGAACAGTGCAATAGGCGCAAAAGTTGTCGCAGCCGTCCTGGATCTTTAAAAAAGAACGGGTTCTGCCGTTGCTGGAATATGCCGGCTTGTAGCTTACGTCGTTCTGTATATCGTTGTTACTAACTTCAACGACTCTGTCCTGATTTTCACTGATAATAATACCGGGAAGCCGGTACTTTTCCCGGTTGCCCAGAATAATATCTGCCGGGGATCGTTCTTCAAGCTCTTTAGGGCGCAGCTGGGCGTAACAACCCATTACAGCCAGTTTCGCCGAGGGGTTAAGCTTTTTGGCCTGTTCTATGGCATTTCGCGTTTTTTTTTCTGCTTTTGAAGTCACTGTACATGAATGAACTACATAGATATCGGCCGGCTCCTTGAATGAGACATGCTCAAACTGATCCTCCGGAAATAACCGGGCAATCGTAGAGGTTTCGGCGAAATTTAATTTGCAGCCAAAGGTCTGAAAGGCAATTTTACGCTTTATCATCAGGCCAAAATTAAGCAAAACTTAATACATGAAGATCATGAAATGTTATTTGGAAATGCCTTGCTTGTGTTTTACACGGATTAATGATAAGGCCGTGCTCCAAAAATCGCTGAACCTACACGGATTATCGTGCTCCCTTCTTCTATAGCCAGTTTGTAATCGTTGCTCATGCCCATGGAAATTTCTTTAAAATGCGGGGAACCGGAAAAATAATCCTGCTTTAAAAGGGCGAAAAGATTTCTTAATTGCGTAAACTCTTTCCTTAACTGTCCGGCATCTTCCACGAAGGATGCCATTCCCATCACCCCGTCAATACGGATGTTCCGGAGTTTTTTAAAGGATTCTGCAGCGAACATCTGCCTTACTTCTTCCAGGCTGAAACCGAACTTGGTCTCTTCTTCGGCGATATGGAACTGTAAAAGACAGGGAAGGATACGGTCATGTTTAGCAGCTTGCTTGTTGATCTCTTTTAGTACTTTATACCGGTCTGCAGAGTGAATGAGGCTTACAAAAGAAGCTATATATTTTACTTTGTTGGTTTGTAAGTGTCCGATAAAATGCCATTCGATGTCTTCCGGTAATTCCGGCTGCTTATCAATTAATTCCTGAGCCTTGTTTTCACCAAAAACCGTATGCCCGAAACGGTAGGCTTCCATGATCTCTTCTCTCGACCGGGTTTTGCTAACTGCAACAAGCTGTACGGTAGCCGGTATTTCAGCGCTTAATTTCTCTAAATTACTGGTGATGCTATGCATGGAATTTTATTTTTTTGCAAAAATAATACTTCATTAAGGGATGAGCTATTATTTATATCATATTTATACGAAAATTATGAACTCATTGATTAATGGATTAATGAGTTTTCTATTGACATCTTTGAGTCCGCTCTAAAAAGAAATCTAACCCATTTACCCATTGGGACCTGGGTCTTGATTCGGTCAATTCGGTCAATTCGATCAATTAGCAATTTTTCCGGGAAGGCTGTATAAAGACCTCCCAACCCTTAAGACCAATCCATGATTTTTAGTTAATTTTTTTTGAATACAATATCACGTTAGAAATCAACACCTTTAGAGTATCACAAGGAAAAAAATAAATCCAAACCGGGAATGAAGTAGAATTTATTAACCGGCAAAATAACTGCATAAAAAGCGTTGCATTATGGGGATTTCTCAGTCATTTTTTCTCCGCTCCGCTCCGAAAAAACTCCTTCGAAATGACAGCGTTTTTGAGGTTGGTTTAGCCCCTTATAAATCGGACAATTTTCATTTAAGATTCAAATATACTCATTTTTATTCATACTATTGCATCAGCAAGGGACGGTCGACGGTGACCTTTTTCGACTGGACTCACAGGTAAATATGTGGTTTTATTTAACCTAAAAAGCCATAACCAACTCATCCTATACACTATATAGGGTTATTTTTGTTTTGGTAAATAAATCTATTAG
>JAWOBQ010000142.1:0-2804 GCA_046484255.1 Bacteroidales bacterium
TTGATATACTGTGCATTTTCATCAGCATGTATGCTATTCACTTTCATTTGGGAGCGCCGCTTCAGTTCTTGCATCACGCTTTCACCGGGGGCAAACAACAAGCTGATCGCGCCCATTTCCGTACCCATGGAAGCAATGGTGATGCGTTCATCCAGGGTAAGTTTATCCACGGGTTCTCCGGCAAATTCCACGGCACACCCCAGTAAAGAACTGGAACCAAACCGCGCCAGCAAGTTCAGCACGATATCCTTAGCAGTAACATTAAGGGGACGAACACCTGAAAAATTCAGTTTTATAGAAGGAGGTACTTTGAACCAGACCGATCCATAGGCCCACACAGCAGCCATGTCTTTATCACCCAGCCCCTGTCCAAAAGCCCCAACAGCTCCCATGATATTGGCATGAGAGTCTGTGGAAACAAATGTACTTCCGGGCCAGACCATCCCAAGGTCGATGGCCTGATGTGTTCCTATTCCTTTATTAATATCCAATATCTCAATATCATTACGCCGGGCAAACAACCGGCAATATTGCTGGTTGGCAGCATATTTCTGATCACTGCCGCCCGGGTTACAATCGAAGGTAAAAAAAGTTTTGGTCTTATCTGCAACCGTAAGATTATTTTTTTCGAGGTTTTTCACTACGTTAGCACCTCCAAAATCGCGGGCAACGCGAGTATCAATATTGATATCGGCAATATCACCGGGCTTAAGCTCACTCCTGCCGGAATGGTTTGCCAGTATCTTTTCTATCAATGTTTTCCCCATAGAGATTTTATCGTGTTAACGGATTATTTTTCAATTTTCAGGCGTTCTTTAAAGGGCAAAAACGTCATAAAGTCGGCATGATGCACCAGATACGCTTCTGTGGTTCGTTTCACCAAATCGCCTTCTTTGGCGTGTGTTGCGATGATATGGCATACTTCAGCGGGCAGGCCGGCTTCTTCGGCCAGTGATACTCCGGAGAAGGGATGCCTCAGGTATTTTCCATAATCAGCCTGTGTAGCATTTCCCTGCTCGTCCAGCTCATACTCAAGGAGTTTTCCCACATCAGCAAGGATCGCTCCGGCAATAAGCACGTCCATATCAGCAGTTAGCTCGCCATGATACATGCTATTGATCTTTTCGCCGGTATCTTTGGCGATATGCACCACCGATCGCTTATGGTCCATAAATGTCACTTTCAGGCCGGGCCCGGCCAACAGGGTAAACGGAATACGCTCCAGGTCTTTGGGAGAGAGCACACTGCGCTCTAATGCCAGTTCCCAGGCTTTTGCGGTTTGCTCACGTAAGGTTTCATTGCTGATCCATTCCAGCTCAGGCCATAATTGTAATACTTCCTTCTTCATATATCGAAATGTTACCATAGCCGGAAAGCAATACGATACTTTCCGGCTATGTGGTTTTAAATTCCTGCTCAAAGTTTATTGATAATCGCGTCTGCCATTTGTTCCGTGGTAGCGGCACCGTGTCTGATCACCTCAGGGCTTCCTTTAAGCTTCATCATATCATAGGTACGCACCTTTGCTTCTTCCACTACCTGGGCTATCGCCCGGCGGATATTTTCGGCTATCTGATATTCTTTCACATGGTCCAGCATCATACAGGCCGAAGCGATCATAGCAATGGGGTTCGTTATAGAAACGTCATATCCGGCATATTTAGGTGCGGAGCCATGTGTAGGCTCAAAAACACCAATACCACTATCGGGATTGATCTGTGCGGAGCAAGCAAACCCCAGCCCGCCTATAAGACCGGCAAATGCATCGGAGACAATATCGCCAAACATATTTCCGGAGACAATGACCCCGTAATTTTCAGGGGTTTTTGTCAGCCACATCATCTGAGCATCGATGTTAGTATTCCACAGCTCAATGCCGGGGAATTCATTCTTCTGCATCTCTTTGGCCATGGCATACATCATCCCGGAAGTTTCGCGGATCACGTTAGGTTTTTCACAGACCGTCACCGACTTATAACCAAATTCCCGGGCATGTTCAAACGCGGCTCTGAGGATACGGCGGGTAGCCTTTTTAGTAAATATCCTTGTAGAAACGGATATTTCTTCCTTAGGGACGTTTCCGAAATTTTTCCTGAATTTGGGATGTGTCATGAGGGCGTCATACACTTGTTGACCGGGGTTGGACCATTCAACGCCCCCATAAAGGCCTTCGGTATTTTGCCGAAAGATAACGGCATCCACCACAGGCTCTTCCACTCCACCCTTTCCATCGCGGCGGATAAAATTCAGGGGATTTCCTTTATATGTTTTACAGGGCCGCTGGCAGATATCCAGATTAAAATGCTGGCGTAAGCCTACGATCGGGCTTGAGTACACCAGCCCTTTTCCCTGCAATTCAGCATTCAGCTCTTCGAGAGCAGCATCTTTGGGCTTGGACGTAATGGCCCCGAACAAAGCAATTTTATGTTTGCCGATCAGATCAATTGTTCGCTGCGGAAGCGGATTCCCTTCTTTCTTCCAGAATTCCCAGCCGATATCTCCTTTTATATATTCGGCCTCAAAGCCTGCAGCCTGCAGTACCCGAATACATTGCTCCAAAACAACTTCCCCGATGCCGTCGCCGGGAAGCTTTACAATCGTGTGTTTTACCATATTAAATCTTTTTGAATTTGAACTATTTAATGCCTGTCTATAAAATTCGAGTGTTTGATTCATAATGTTCGAGATCAAAGCTTGCCCCGTTTCTATCGGGGAACGAAGCGAGCTCTTGAACACCTTTAAAAATAATTAAGGTTGTGATAACAATTTTAAACCGCAGTATACTAAGGTATATGAGGATTTAA